>JAIRZI010000027.1 GCA_031267295.1 Propionibacteriaceae bacterium
CCCATTAGAGATGGTCGGAAGCTGTGACTGCTGCACGCAACCCATTCTCGCAGATGACGCGACCACTACGTTCACTACAACATTCCAATTAACACACTCACCGAAAATTCGATATTTGCAAAAAGTTTTATTCACTGCGTTACTGCGGCACCACGCCGGGAATGTTTGAACTGCGCAACCTCATTGAACCCAAGTAACCCAAACAACCTCATAGCCAGTTAGCGCGCAGTGCGCTCCACAATGCGAGCGCTCCACTGCTAGCCTTATCAGCATGACCGACCTGTATTTAGTGCGACACGGCGAGACAAAATGGAGCCTTTCGGGACAACACACCTCCACCACTGAACTAGAACTGACCCCTGATGGCCGCCGTCAAGCCGAGAGTTTGCATGGGGTGCTCAACCCGGCGGATTTCGACTTGGTGCTCTGTAGCCCGCGACTGCGCGCCCAGGAAACTGCACGACTCGCCGGATTCACTAACTATGTCATTGACGATGATCTCGCAGAGTGGTACTACGGCGATGTGGAAGGACGCACCTCAGCAGAAATCCGACATCTGGTACCCGGTTGGCGCATCTGGACTAGCCATGTACCCGGCGGCGAACAGGCCGAAGACGTAGTGGCTCGGCTGTCTCGCGTGATGAACAAGGTACGGTTTTCGGGGGCGGAACGCGCAATATGTTTCGGACACGGACACGCGCTGCGAGTGTTGGCGATGTGTTGGATTGGCGTAAACATTAGCCACGGTGGCGCGTTTCCACTGCAAACCGCTACCGTATCTTTGCTGGGATACGAGAAAGAAAGCCCCGCATTGGTGCGCTGGAATACGCGCCCGGGTTCGCTCTAAGAACGCAACCGAATAATAGCTGTCAGCGGGGCTGGCTACTAGACTGGCTGTGAACCCGCCGCAACTTAAAGCGAATCTACAAACAAGGAGCATGATGCAGGCAGACCCAGCCGCACAGGTACTACTTCTTCAAATCTCCGACATCGATAACCAGGTACGACAGTTAAACACCCGCAAACGCGGGCTACCAGAACACGAACAGCTAGCCGGATTGAACCAGCAACGGCAACTACTGAGCGAACAGCAGGTGATCGCACGTAGCCGCATTAGCGATGCTGAAGCTGTCCTAGAACGTGTGGAAACTGATTTAACGGCTACCAAGGCGCGGCTGACACGCAACACACAACGGCTCGACGATGGTTTGCTCAGTGACCCACGCAGCATAAAGGCTACTCAAGATGAGATTGCGCACTTAAAAGAACGCATCGCAGCTCTCGAAGATCAAGAACTTGACGCTATGCAGGTGATAGAAGACGAAAAAGCAGCCTTGGATAAGCTAACCGCTCAGCGGGAGAGCGTCGAATCGCAGATGCGTAAACTGCTCGTTAGTCGTGATGCCACTGGCAGAGAAATTGACCAAACCCTGCAAACGCTCGCCACCAAGCGAGCCGAAATGGCAGCAAAAGTGCCGACTGAACTCATCACTTTATACACCAAAATAGCCGGACGACAAGACGCTGGCGCTGCGCAACTGAAAGCCGGACGTTGTACCGGCTGCGGACTAGCCCTTGATGCTTCCACCATGACGCGCATCGCAAACACCGCCCCAGCCGAAGTGGTGCGCTGTGAAGAATGCGGACGGATTTTGGTGCGCGCGTCTTAAAATCTTAAGTTTTTATGGCTCTTCGGCAGTTCAAATCTGTTGCTCCCAAACCACACCCAAAACGCAAACGACTTCCGCATTCAAAACACCTTGTCAACTCCGCGCACTGTGTCCTTAGCTACCAATCAGCATAGAATCGTCTCGGACGAGTCGGCCGGGTGATCGCGGGTTCATGCAAAAGAACCTGAGGAAAGTCCGGACTCCACAGGGCAAGGTGGTGGGTAACGCCCACCCAGGGTGACCTGCGGGAAAGTGCCACAGAGAATAGACCGCCGCCGCTGTTCGGTTGACAGTATCGGGTTACCCCCCGTCGCTGTAGGCCGATAGTGGCGGTAAGGGTGAAACGGCGGTGTAAGAGACCACCAGCACATTGGGAGACCAGTGTGGCTAGGTAAACCCCACTTGGAGCAAGACCAAGAAAGGCGTTCCAGTGTTCGCTGGAGTGCCTGCGGAGGTGTTTGAGGGTTGCCCGCCCAAGCCTCCGGGTAGGTCGCACGACTTTAGACGCGCAAGCGTCAACGGTCGAAGGACGACGGTAACGTGCGTTCGCAGATGGATGATCACCGCCCGGGAGCAACTCATTTGTGAGTTGCGATTACCGGGTACAGAATCCGGCTTACAGGCCGACTCGTCCCCCCCTACTTGCGCTTACCAACGGCGTTTTGTTTATACTCCTGCCACCCAGTGGCCGGGAGTTTCTTCCACCAACTCCCCGCGATCTCCTTGCCCGTCATATGGCGCTATCTGCTGCTGTTTTGCGTGCCGTTCCCGCGCCAACTTTGGATCGGCTATCGGTATGGCCGCCAATAACGCCTTGGTGTATGGGTGACGCGGCGCTGCAAACACTTCGTCCGTTGGCCCTAACTCCAATACTCTTCCGTTATGCATAACGGCGCTCCGAGTGGAAATATCACGCACCACCGACAAGTCGTGACTGACGAACAGATAAGTAAGCCCCAGTTCGACTTGTAGTTCACTGAGCAGTCGCAACACTTGAGCTTGTACGCTAAGGTCTAGTGAACTCACCGGTTCGTCACAGAAGATGAACTCGGGACGCACACTCACCGCGCGAGCGATCCCGATACGTTGCCGTTGCCCGCCAGAGAAGTTGCGCGGATAGCGATGTATATCCGATCCAGTGATGCCAACCATCGCCAACACTTCCACTGCCCGTTGTTCATTCTCACCGTTCGCACCCGCTGGGTTGAGCACCTGTAACGGTTCCAGCACCTGTTCTAAAGCGCTACGGTGTGGGTTCAGTGAACTGAACGGGTCTTGATACACCACTTGCATATTGCGGTGATATTGCAACCGTTCCCGTTCTGGTAGCGCCGTGATGTTCACCCCGGAATACCACACTTGACCGGCGGTTTCCGGTTCCATCTGCATCAGACAGCGACCCAAAGTGGTCTTTCCAGAACCGGACTCCCCCACTACCGCCAACGTTTCGCTACGAAACACACTCAAACTCACGTCATCAACAGCTTTGATCACTCGCATAGTGCGCCCGAAAGTACCTTTGATTGGAAAGTGTTTTGAAAGATGTTCCGCCTTGATAAGCTCCTCGCGCGTCTGCTGCGCTACTGAGCATAAACCTTGCAAACTTTCAAAGCGACGTTCCGCTTTGAGAGGTTCCATACTCATAACGCATTCTCCTTCCACTTCGAATCAAATCCAGAGACGAAAACTAGCACCCGCCGTCGGGGTGAGATAACGGTGCGTCTCGCTGACCTGCTGATATTCAGCCTCGTCAGCCGTCCATGCGATGTCGAGCCGTTCACTTACGCTGCCGAGTTTCCCCTCGGAACTTCGCCCTGGCATAGCGGCGAGCAACCCGACGGTGTAGGGGTGCCGGGCATCATAAAACACTTCATCGACGCTACCGGTCTCAACCACCCGCCCGGCACACATCACCGCCACTTGGTCACACATCTCAGCCACCACAGCTAAATCGTGCGTCACTAGCACTATCGACAACCCCTCTTCAATTTTCACCCGCCGCACTAGTTCAAGAATCTGAGCTTGCACGCTTACGTCTAGCGCTGTCGTCGGCTCGTCAGCTATCAAAAGTTTGGGTTTCGCCAACAACGCCATAGCTATCATGACGCGCTGGCGCATCCCACCAGATAACTCATGCGGATATTGTTTAAGCCGACGAACCGGATCGTCTATCCCGACTTGTTCTAAAGCCAACGTAGCTAACCTATCTGCGGCGCGCTGAGAACTTGGCTGAAAGCGCGCTATCACCTCCCGCAGATGGAAACCTATCTTGCGTAGCGGGTTCAACGCCGTCATCGGGTCTTGAAACACCATAGCCACCGGCCAACGCACTTTTGGCGAATACGGTACTGCATCAATCACGCAATCATTCCAACTGCGCTCCGCCGTAGTCGGTAACAGCGACAAGATGGAACGCATAGTCATCGTTTTGCCGGAACCGGATTCCCCCACCACGCCAAGGGTTTGTCCGCGTGCTAGCTGCAGATCAACGTTGCGCAAAATGCGGCTGCGCTGGCCGCGACGCGGCACTACATCCACCGACAGCCCTCGCAACTGTAAAATGTTGTCGGTACTCACTGTCCCGCCTCCGTAGCTTTACGAGTGACGTTGGTCAATACGTTCAAACAATAGATCGTCAGCATGATGAGCGCCCCAGGGATGAGCGCTAAATGCGGTAGCTGTTGCAGTGAGCCTTGTGCAATCTGCAACAGTTGCCCCCATGATGCTTGTGGGGGCTGAATGCCACGCCCCAGAAAAGACAGCGTCGCTTCGCTCATCATCGCTCCCGACACCGCAGCGGAAGCGGCAACCAGAATCGTAGGAAGTGCATCCGGCAACACATGCCAAGCTGCGCTGCGAATCTTGGTTTGCCCGATATACACCGCGTAACGTACGTAACTACGTTCCCGAATAGACAACGTCTCTGCTCGCACCAAACGCGCAACACCCATCCATGAAAAACCACCGACACAAATCACGATGCTGACTATGCCGGGCTGCAACAGTAACGACACCACCATCACCATGAGCAACCAAGGTAGCGAGTTAAAAAAATCAACGATACGCATCAGCAATGAATCCACCCACGGAACCGAGAAACCGGCAGCCAATCCGACAACCACTCCAATTCCGGTACCAGTGAGGGTAGCTAACAGCCCGACGGCAAGCGACACTCGCCCACCATATAACACCCTAATGAAGTAATCGCGCCCCAGACCGTCGGTGCCAAACCAATGCTCAGTGCTTGGCGCTTGGCTCATATTATCAAGATTTAGCGCATCGGGTTCTATGCCCCAAAACGGCGCTGACAAGGAAAAACCCACAATGAGAAGCAGCAAAATCGCCGCTAAGATAGCCTGCGGAGATTCTAGAAACGCCGCCGCCCAACGCTGCCGGAACCCAAACGCTTTGCCAACTTTTTGGGTTGCCGCAACGCTGGAGGTATCTGCGGCTTCCCGCTTGCGTTTGGGTAACAATCTCATAACTCACCCTTAAGCCGCACCCTAGGGTCGGCCAGCCGATACGAAATATCAGCAAGCAGATTCCCGATGATGACTAACGCCGCTGAAAGTAGCAACACCGCCATCACTACGGGATAATCGAAAGAGTTCACTGCGTCTGCAAAATATTTGCCGACACCTGGCCAAGCGAAGATCGTCTCCGTGATGAGCGCCCCAGTAACAAGCATCGGAAGCGCCAATCCCAATTGAGTTATCACCGGCAGCAACACATGACGCGACACATGCGAGACGAATATTTCACGTTTGCTAGCCCCGAAAGCTCGCTGCACCATCACGTAATCCTCATTGAGCTGACCTATCGCAGAGGAACGCACATAACGTGACATATCTGGGTAGAACGCAACAATTAGCACCAAACAAGGCATAAACAGATGTTGCAGGAAATCTGCAACATCGCTACGCCCTACACTATGCATTCCGATTATAGGGAAAAGTCGCAGTTGATAACCGAAGAAGTACATCACTAACAGCGCGAACCAGAACGGCGGCATTGCGATGAATAAAGCGTTACTGGAGTCGATCACAGTATCGAACATTCGCCCGCGATTGGCTCCGGCTAGTAACCCCAACACTACTGCCAACACTAAAGCGATCAGATAAGCGGGTAACACCAACGAGATGGAGTGTGGAATCTTGGTCAGCAGATCGTCCGCTATTGAATGCCGACTCACCAGCGAATAACCGAAATCACCTTGCAACACGCCCCACAACCAGCGGCCATACTGCACGATGAACGGATCGTCTAGCCCATAGCGTTCACGCAGTAGTTGCAACGCCGCTGGATCCATGTCCGGGCGCGCAAACGAATCAATAACGTCATACGGCAATAGTTGCATTACTGCGAAAACAACAAACGAAATTAATAGCAATAACGGCAACGCCAACAGCAACCTACGGCTCAAATATCCCAGCATCACACCTCAATCTGACAAACGGGCAAACTAACTAATTCAACGAATAACTTCCAACGAATCGACGGATAAACTGCTAGTAAAACCCGTTTCATGCGCTGAAAACTCGCGGGGGAGGTAGGGGCACAAATCTTTCTGCCCCTACCTCCTACGAGTATGCAAGGTTACTTCTCGCTCAGTTTAGCGAAATCGGCGAAAGTATAAATCGACACTAACTTCGCCGAATTAATACCAGAAATACGGTCATTGATTGCAATGATCTTCAAGTTATCGGCGATGGCATAGAAAATCGCGTCTTGGGCGATCAACTGCTGCACCTGGTAATAAGCCGCCCGGCGCTCGTTTTCCGTGTATGCCGTCGCTCCCGCTGCGAATGCCGCATCCACCTCAGAGTTGGCGTAACTGAAATAGTTCCAACTGCCATCGGAGCGGAACAAACCACCGTAACCATCCGGTTCCGTGCCCATAATGTAACCCCCAATGAACAGATCAACGGCGGAATCGGCTCCCTTTTCGATCTCGTCATAGTAGTTATCATTTGGCAACAACTCAATAGTGATACCGGCGGCGCCAGCCTGAGCTTGAATCACCGCAACCTCAGCCTGCGCTTGCAGATCACCGCCGCTGTAACCCAAAGTCAACCTCGGGTTGTTAACGCCAGATTCTGCAACGAGTTGCTTAGCTTTCTCGATGTTTTGCGTGTACTGCTCAACATCGCTGGTCGCCCAAGAGTTAGACGGCGGCAGGATGGTGTACGCCAATTCATAGTTTGCCGCATCGAGCCAGGCCGCTTTGGCGATCTGCGCCCGGTCAAGTGCAAAAAATAGCGCTTGCCGCAACTTTTCATTCGGCACCTTTGGCACCACTACCCCCAGGTAAGCTACCCGACCCTCGGGGTACGGATACACAGTTACTGGGGAGGTAGCCAAATCGGGGATCTGAGCAGGTACTACGTATGCCGCATCGATCTCGCCGGTTTGTAGCGCAGCTTTCACTGTGTCAGCGTTAGCGACGATACGTAGCACCAAGTTCGGGATTGTTGGCTTATCGCCGTGGTAGTTCTCATTGACCACAAACTTTAAGTACTCGCCCCGCCGATACTCCGCTAGCTGGTAGCCGTTGGAACCAACGTAACTAGGCAGTTCGTTGGCGGAAAAGTCGGTGTCCGCCGGGAACACATGCTTGGGGATGATAAACGTTTCAGTGGCGATACCAGACACTGCCGCAGCGGAGTAGCTTGGCAGGTCGAAACGCACTGTTAAATCGTCCACTTTGGTTACCGTGATCGGCTGATCATTAATCCACAGTGCATCAGCGGCACCGTTCTCTTTGATGGCTTTGATGGTGTAAGTAAATACCACATCATCAGCGGTGAGCGGTTCACCATCCGAGAACAACACTCCGCTCTTTAATTTCACGGTGATGCTCAAACCGTCATCCGATGGGGTGATTGATTCTGCAAGCACCAGTTGAGTCTGACCAGTGCTGGCATCCACGCGCGCCAGCGGTTCGTACACGATGTTAGCGAACGTCAGCCCCCAACGATCACCGGTGTTGATGGCGTTGCTGCTGGATGGGTCGCCGGAGATGGCATAGGTGAAAGTTCCGGTGCGCGTGGTGCTAGTGGCGGTTCCTGACGGTTCATTGCCGCCGTCATCGGATGCGCAGCCGGTGAACAATAACCCCAGCACGAGTGCTGCCGCCACCTTACTCTTAAATGTTTTCATTGGTTTTACCTTTCATAAAAGGTTCTCTTGGTTGGATTTGCCGCTGATTACGCCGTACCGAGACGCAGCCAGGCCACACCCGTAACGGATCAGCTATTAGAGGTAAGAATCGCCGAGCAAACGATGACCACAAGGGTCACTCGATATTAGCCAGCTAACTCACTTTAGACAGCAACAACAACAGCGCCCACTGAACTGAGGGCTGGAAATCCCGAAAACCGGAACGCACATCGCGTTGTTCGCCATGTCGATAACCGTAAGGGGTCGTGAGGGTTATCGCCAAATCGCGTCCGACATGTGGACACTCGCTGGGAAGCATGAGTTAATCATATTTCCATAGCACTCTACACACGAATAACAGCATTAGGGCTTGTCAAAATGGCATTATGGGTTTAGCTGGCATGGAAATACCAATACTTAAAACAGCGCAAAATATTCTTATGCGCAGCCGAACTAAATAATTTATTCGTGTCGCCGCTCACCGGTGAGTTATAGCTGAGCGGCATCCAAAACGGCAGCAAACACCGCCTGCTCTTTCGAGGTTGCCGGAAGTAGCGGTTGGCGCACCAGCCGATTCGACAATATGCCTTGATGCTGCAATCCAGCCTTGACTAACATGCAACCTTGAGTGGCGAACACTGCCGTATACACCGGCAGTACGCTTTGATATAAGGTGAGCGCCGTCGCTAGATCACCAGCCAGATATGCCGTGATCGCCTGTTTGGTGAGCCGTCCGGTGAAGTGTGTCGAAGTGCCCACCACACCAACACCACCGATGGAAAGAATCGGTAAAACCAACGCATCATCGCCGGCGTAGTACTCCAAACCGGTAGCGGCGATCACCTCAGCCGACGCTGCTAAATCTTTCTTAGCATCTTTCACGCCGATGATATTGGGATGTGCCGCCAGTTTGATAAGCGATTCGGTGGTTACTGGCCGTCCGGTGCGATGCGGGATGTCATAGATGATAAGCGGCAGTTCGGTAGCGTCAGCGATCGTCTGAAAATGTGCCACGATGGCATCTTGGGGCGGCAGCGAATAGTACGGAGTGATTACCAGCACTCCGTCGGCACCTGCCGCAGCCGCTTCCCGCGCCAAAGCCGCAGAGTGTTGCGTGTCATTGGTGCCCACTCCGGCAACCACTTTCGCCCGATCACCCACCGCATCTTTCACCGCAGCGATGATGTCCGCTTTCTCGTCATGGTAGGTGGTTGGCGCTTCTCCGGTGGTGCCGTTCAGCACCAGCGCATCGTTGCCCATCTCGTCCACCAGATAGGTTGCCAACTTCTTAACCGCAACCAAATCCACTGCACCAGATTCATCGAACGGCGTTACCATAGCCGTCATCAAACGGCCAAGACGGGGGGTTGCTGTGTTATTAGTCATGTTGGATATGTTAGACGACCACACGTCAAAGACCTTTAATTATGCCTCTTTCCAAATTGCCAACTTTCAACTAATCAGCGATTGAAAACGCTATTCGCTACGTCATTTACTTCACAGTCAGCTAAAGCTCGGCAACGTAAATAGTGGCGGTTGTATAGCGGTATAGCTTGCCTTATAGCTGCCCAAACACCACCAAATACCAAGTTTTCCCGATACGATTCGCACGCCACCTGTGATGCGTAAGCCCTGAAAGGACGTAACGCGCTTAGAATCAAAGCGTGAATGCACGCAAAACCACCGCAGACATCGGCCTACTCGATACCGAATCACTCTCGCTTGCCGAGAACTATGCCTGCCTGCCAGACGCTCTACGTTTGGCACGCGAGAACACTTTACTCGGAGGTGACGAAACTCTAAGTAATGGCGCTTGCGCCACACTGACGTTCCTCGCTAAGGCACTAGACGCGAAAGCGGTGGTCGAGATCGGCACTGGAACTGGTGTAACTGGGCTAGCGCTGTTCGCCGGCATGAACCCTGCCGGCATCCTTACCACTATCGATAGTGAAGCCGATTGGCAGCTAGAAGCACGAGAAGCGTTCCTGGCCGCCGACATCACCGCGCGCAGATTCCGCACCATCGCCGGAGTGGTGCTTGACGTGTTACCGAAACTCTCCGACGGCGTGTACGACTTAGTTTTCGTCAACGGAGACAAGTTGGAGTACGTGGAGTATGTCGCTCAAGCAGTTCGACTGCTACGCCCTGGCGGCGTTCTGCTAATAAATGATGCGCTATGGCACAATCTGGTAGCCGATCCGCGCAACGAAGACGACGAGACGGTGATAATGCGAGAAGCGTTGCAGGCGGTACAGGAGCTGGGTGATTTCACACCGCTGCTAATTCCACTAGGTTCAGGTTTATTAGCCGCAGTGCGCGGGTAGCGTAGCCGCACTGCAATCAACCCTAACTGCGAAATCTTAACGAACTCATCTCAAAGCTGAATCCTTAAAGCAAGCTACTCGCACCACTGTTGCCGGTAGACTTTGTGTCTCATAGCAACAAGGAGTCAGATGAGCAATCCCAGCACGGCACTTCCTCCGCGCGATTCTAACAACGCCACTGCCAACCGGCCGCAGCTTCGCCCGAAGCGGCCGGGGTCTCGCACTACACCCGCGCCCGCTGATACGCCGGACGCTCCTTTGGACTCTCCCCGTCCTTGGCGCACCGAAGGGTTGCGCGAATCGCAGCACTCCGGCAACTCCGCCACACCAGGAACACCGCCCAAAAAGCGTCCAACATTATCTTGGCAGTTCTGGGTAAGCGCCGCACTGCTGCTGTTGGCTTTCTTCTTGTTCAGCAACTGGATGAATAACCGTAACCGTCCCCCCGACATCGCCTACACCGAGTTTTTGACACAAGTGCAGGGTGGTAACGTCAAAACGGTACATGCTAAAGGCGACACCATAGATGGAGAACTAGTTAATGCTGTCGATTTGAAAGACAGCAACGGCAAAACAACCGGCAAAACTTACACCAAGTTTTACACTGAACGCCCCACATTCGCCGACGATCAACTGTGGACACTGCTGGCCGATCATGGGGTTATGGTCACCGCAACTCCGGTGTATGAAGAACCATCTATCTGGCAATCGTTAATCTCCGCGTTACTGCCGTGGCTGCTGCTTATTGGGGTATATGTCTGGTTCTTTAGCCGCATGTCGAAAGGCGGCGGGCTTAACCCATTCGGCGGAATGGGCCATGATGTCAAACCTGTTGAGAAAGAGAAAGTACGTATCAACTTCTCCGATGTCGCCGGTATTGACGAGGTGAAAGACCAAGTAAGCGAAATTGTGGACTTCTTAAAGAAACCCGAGAAGTATCGTCGGGTGGGGGCACGCGCGCCAAAAGGCGTGTTGTTAGAGGGCGCTCCCGGCACTGGGAAAACTCTGCTGGCTAGAGCCACTGCTGGCGAAGCGGAAGTGCCGTTCTTCTCAGCCTCAGCTTCTGAGTTCATCGAAATGATAGTCGGTGTCGGCGCGCAACGGGTACGGCAACTGTTTGATGAAGCTCGCAAAGCCGCGCCATCCATCATATTTATTGATGAGATTGACGCTATCGGACGCTCGCGTGGTTCATCACGCTCAATGGGCGGCCACGACGAACGCGAACAGACCTTAAACCAAGTGCTCACTGAAATGGATGGCTTTGACGGCACTGAGGGCGTAGTGGTGATGTCCGCCACTAACCGAGCAGACGTGCTCGATGCCGCACTCACCCGCCCGGGTCGCTTCGACCGCGTGATTACAGTGAACACCCCCGATCTCGATGGCCGCGAACAGATACTTAAAGTGCATACCCGCAAGATTCCGTTAGACCCTAGTGTCGATCTGCGTGACATGGCCGCTACCACTCCCGGCATGACCGGTGCTGACCTTGCAAACCTAGCGAATGAGGCGGCGTTGCTGGCAGCGAAACGTTCCGACAGCAAGGTGTACCAGCGCGACTTTATGAACGCACTGGAAAAGATTCAGCTTGGGGTGGCGCGTTCAGTGGTTATCCCGGAGGACGAGCGCCGTCGTACCGCATACCATGAAGCGGGACACGCGCTACTCGGCATGTTGCAAAAGGGAGCAGACCCGGTACGTAAAGTGTCGATTATTCCGCGCGGGCAAGCAATGGGGGTTACTCTTTCAACACCGGATACTGACAAATACGGCTATGACGAGCAGTATTTGCGTGGCCGTATCGTCGGTGCGCTCGGAGGAATGGCAGCAGAAAATGTGATATTTGGGATCACCACAACCGGCGCAGATTCCGATCTTAGGCAGGCCACCGCGATCGCGCGACAGATGGTAGGCAAATGGGGTATGAGTGAGCGCGTTGGCCCAGTGCAGGTACTTTCTGATCAGATTGACCCGCGTACTATGGGTATCGCAGAAGAAACCCTCTCTTTGGTAGATGCAGAGGTGCGGCGCATCATCGGCGAATGTCAAGTGCAAGCGATAAAACAACTCAAAGAGCATCGTGACAAGCTGGACGCTATCGTTGAAGCGTTGTTGGCGAAAGAAACGCTAGACGAAGATGCAGTGTATGCGGCAGCTGGCATTGAGCGTCCCCGCGAAGAGCGGCTAATGGTTAAAACGAACAGCAGCGCAGGTAGTGCGGAAGCCGCTGCTGCGGGTGCAACCACTACGGAAACTGAAAGCATTTCAGATGCCGAAATGGTGCCTCCCGATGCCAAACCAGTGCCGGATGCCCCCTGGGCACCTCCCTCACTTCGAGAAATTCGAGCATTAGCTGAGCCAAGCAACTAGGTTAGTTACTCGTGGAATACCGCAAATTAACTAACACTGATCTAGCTGTCTCCCGGCTCGGTTTAGGCACTTTAACTTGGGGGCGTGATGTCACTGCGCCGGTGGCGCGTAAGTTGCTGCACTCGTTCGTATCAGTGGGGGGAAACCTCATCGATACCGCACCGATTTACGGCTCTGGAATGGCCGAACGTATCATCGGGTCGTTGATGCGTCATGACGTACCCCGCGAACAGTTGTTGATAGCTACCAAGAGTGGGTTCAGCGGATCGGATACTGCCGGCTCAGATATGCGCCGAGAAACGTTACTCGCTGACTTAGCAGGGTCGTTGAAACGGCTAGGCACTGACTACGTAGACATCTGGCAACTACACGCCTGGGACGAACGCATAGACGAAGCGCTCGACGCGCTGAACTATGCATTATCGCGCGGCATGACCAGAGCTGTCGGAGTGTGCAGTTTCGTAGGGTGGCAGTTGGGCACTGCCGCCACTATGCAAACTTTGAGCGTCACTGATGCCGCACAACTTACGGTAGCTTCGAGCGAATATTCGTTACTTGCTCGTGGTGCCGAAGTGGAACTGCTCCCCGCCGCTAAATATCACGGTTTAGGGTTTTTTGCTTGGGCACCGCTGGGGCGTGGCGTGTTGGCCGGACGCTACGCTGCCGGTGCGGTTCCGATTGATTCGCGGGCGGCATCACCCGGGTTTGAGTGGTATGTAGAACCATATCTGAACACAAAATCTGCTGCCGTAGTTGACGCTATCACCCATGCTGCCGAAGGGCTGGGAATGGAGTTACCTCAAGTGCCACTGCTGTGGGTGCGCGATGCTCCGGGGGTGAGCGCGGTACTGCTAGGGGCACGCACACCAGAACAACTGCAGCCCTACCTTGTCGCTGAAGATCAGACGTTGCCGGATGAGATCATCTCCGCGCTCGATGACATCACCGGCGGATCGAATATGCTACGCGACTGAATTAAGTTACTCCTATCGCCGCGTCGCTTAGCCTATCCACCCTACCCAGTCTCTTTCATCAACGTAAGAGATGCGGTGATGGTAGTGCTGCGGGTAACAACCCCCAGTTTCCCCGTCATTGCGAGGAGCACAAGCGACGAAGCCGCAATCAAACACTAACGAATCAAAATCTCCCCGCCACTACAAGAAACACAGACAGAACGCAGATTACAACAGTCGCCGCGCTAGAATCTCCCCGTCATTTCGAGGAGCACAATCGTCGAAGCAATCCAGAAAAAGTAACCACTAAACAAAAGAGAACTCAGTCCAACAAAACCAAACTAGAAAACCTCACACAAGCAACACCCTACAACTGGATTGCTTCGTCGCTTGCGCTCCTCGCAATGACGGACGATAAATAACCGCGCAGTAATGACAGACGATAAGTAATCACGTGCTGCATAACACCATTTTGAATAGCTCCGATTTACGCCCAAGGTTTACACCACCACAACCACTTCTACACTAGAAAGGGAAACTCGGATGGTAATCAACTAACCCAACACAACTAACTCAAATAAGGTAATTTCCCGCACAGATTCATAACAAATGTTTCTGAGTAATCAACTAACCCAACACAACTAACTCAAATAAGGTAATTTCCCGCACAGGTTCGTAACAAATGTTTCTGAGTAATTAACTAACCCAACACAGCTAACTCAAGCAAGGTCAAGGAAGTGGTCTAGCACTCGTGCTCCGAAACGTAAACTCTCCAACGGCACCCGTTCGTCTACACCGTGGAACATGGCATTGAAATCTAACTCTGGCGGCAACTTCATGGGGCAGAAACCAAAACAGCGAATACCGAGCGCATCAGCAAAGTTTTTGGAATCGGTTCCTGCTGATAGCAGGTATGGCACTGCTTTCGCGGCGGAGTCTTCGCGTTGTAACGCAACCTGCATAGCTTCCACCAACTGCCCAGCGAACTCCGTCTCAATAGACGGACAATCGCTCACGATCTCTACCCGCAATTTCTCACCTGCTAATTCTTTTACAGTAGCAAGCATCTCATCGCGTTTGCCGGGCAAAAACCGTCCGTCGATCACCGCTGTAGCCTGGGTGGGAATCACATTTGACGCATATCCGGCATCCAATCTGGTGGGGTTGGTGGTATTGGACATGCAGGCACCGATCATGCGAGCGATTCCGCCGAGACGTGCCAAAGTAGTTTCGACATCGTCATATTCGATTTTGACACCCCAAGCATCCTCTAGCGCGTGCAAGAATGCGGCTTGCGCCGGGTGCAGTTCCACTGGCCACTGATAGTTGCCGACGCGCGCGGTGGCGGCAGCCAGTTCAGTGACAGCGTTGTCGAAGTTACGCATCGAACCGTGACCGGCGGTACCCTCGGCGATGAGTTTCATCCAGAACAAACCTTTTTCAGCGGTCTCTACCAGATAAAGCCGCAAGTCGTCTCGCACAGTGAGCGAAAACCCCCCTACTTCACTGATGGCTTCGGAACAGTCGGCGATAAGTTCCGGGCGATTGGCGGTAATCCACTGCGAACCGGCGGGGCCGGAAGCTTCCTCGTCAGCAAAGAATACTAGCCGCACCGGACGACTCGGGGGCCTACCAGCGCGCAACCGTGCCCGCACCACCGAAAGCACCATCGCGTCCATACCTTTCATGTCGATAGCACCCCGCCCCCACAACATATCATCGGCGATCTCGCCCGCAAATGGGGGGTATGTCCAATCGGCAGCATTCGCCGGTACCACGTCGGTATGCACATGAATTAGCAGCGGATCCCGGTTTAAGTTGGTGCCCTCAGGTGCCCAGTTTGCGATTACCGTAGTGCGTTTCGGCAACGGTTCCACAAACTCACACTCTAACCCCACATCAGTTAGTTTCTCGGCGACGTACTCCGCCGCCGCTCGCTCCCCCGGCCCTGCATTATTCGGGCCATAGTTAGAAGTATCGATGCGCATCAAATCGCGGGCAATATCGACAACCTCAGCGTCAACAGTGTGCTGTACTTTCATTGTGTTTCCTAACAGATGCTTAGCGTGCGCCGCCAGAAGATTGTCAATCGAAGCGAACAACAAACAACGTGACGGAGCTTGCGCAAACCTTAACCCAGCATGAGGCGTGGCGTATGGGTAGTTTACTATGACTCAGCCGGTATCCGCCCGCCGATCGGCCTGACGGTTGCGAAAACCTCATAATGCCGGTGAACCGCCGTCACCTTTCCCCTATCTCCCCTATCCGATTTCAGAAACCTAACGGGAGCAGTATCGTTGAGTTCTGCAAACATTGAACTGTCATGCGGTTCTAATTCCCGCCGTAGCCGCGAAAAGATGAACTCAATCATAAGAAAACTCCTATAAAGCAGATTGCAGTAATTGGTCGATAACTGTATCGCCCTTTGTTAGACTCGCCAAGTAATTGAAAACAGCGCGATCCCCCCGGTCACGAAAACCCAACTTGAGCAACGAAGCAAAGAAGGGCGGGTGTGGTTGTGGAAAGCAACGATGTGTTGCTGGAAGTGCGCGGTATCGTCAAAGAGTTCGGTTCTGTCACTGCACTCAACAAAGTTGATCTGGAAGTGCGTTGTGGTGAGGTTTTAGGTCTCATCGGCGAGAACGGCTCCGGGAAATCCACGCTCACCTCTATCATCGCAGGGATACAACCACCGACCTCTGGCGAAATGATTTTTACCGCCAGGGGGGGGGGGCAGCCCTTGGAAACCTCTTTCGATGGCCGATGCACTTTCCAAAGGCATCGGCATGATAGTCCAGGAAAGTGGTGTAATAACCGGCATTAGTATTGCCGAAAATATCGCTCTCGGCGAGATAAACCAATTTGGTAAGTACGGTTTTTTACGTAAAAAGCAAGTCGTTGACAAGGCACGCGAAGTACTGGCAACCATCGGTGTCACCGACATTGATCCTTCGCTTCCGGCCGCAAGTATCGACTTGCAGGATCGCAAGATTATAGAAATTGCGAAAGTTTGGGCAAAGTCGCCCGAACTTTTTATTGTGGACGAAACAACCACGGCGGTGTCACAGCGCGGCAGAAGCATTCTGTACGACCTTATGAAACAACAGAGCGCTGCTGGCAAATCAGTAATCTTCATCTCCCACGACATCGATGAGGTGATGGAGGTTTGCGACAGGCTGACCGTGCTGCGTGATGGAAACATCGTAAAATCCCTGCCCAGAAGCGAGTTCAGCCTAGATATAATCAAACAACTTATGATTGGCCGCGAACTGCAAGGCGACTACTACCGCTCTGACTACGACGGCAGTTACCCCGACGAAGTGGTGCTTTCGGTGAAAGACCTGCACGGTTTCGGCCTAACGGGTGTCACGTTCGATCTGCACAAAGGTGAAATCCTAGGCATTGGCGGAATGTCACACTGCGGAATGCACCCGCTAGGCAAAATGTTGTTCGGGATTTTGCAACCGCAAAACGGCAGCGTGAAAGCCACTGACGGCTCACAGATCAAAGACGTAGCTACTGCCATGAAACGCGCGTTGGGCTATGTTTCCAAGGATCGAGACTCAGAGGCGCTAATACCGCTCGCCCCCATTCGTGACAATATCGTCTCGGCGGGCATCGACCTTATCGCCAAGGGAGGATTGTTCGTTTTCCCGACAACTGAAAAGGCTTTCTCAAAGAAGCAAGTTGACGATTTTCAGATTAAATGTTCGTCCGATTTGCAGTTTATCAACCAACTCTCCGGCGGCAACAAACAGAAAGTTGTGTTCGGGAAATGGATTGGCGCCCAAAGCAAGGTGATGATTCTTGACTGTCCGACGCGCGGCATTGATATTGGTGTTAAGCAGGCGATGTACCAACTGATGTACAAACTGAAACAAGAGGGTGTCGCCATCATAATGATCTCGGAAGAGTTGGCGGAACTTATTGGAATGTCCGACAGACTCCTCATTATGAAAAACGGCAAAATATCTAAAGAGTTCGCGCGTTCCGCCGATTTGAGCGAATCGCAAATCATCGATTACATGGTTTAAGGAAACGAAGTATTATGCGCGATGTATTACTGAAATACGGCAACAAACTCAAGCCGGCAATACCATTCGCCGGGCTGATTCTGCTGGCGGTAGTGTACTTATTCGTAACGGACTTTCACCCGACACCTTTCCACTTGACGACAATCATCAATCAGGTGGCCGTCATGGCGGTGCTGTCTACCGGAGCGGTTTTCATTTTCGCACTCGGTTCGTTCGACATTTCACTGGGCGTAGCTATGGGCGTTTCAGTATGCGTTGGCATTTTGGCATACAACGCCGGCGCGGGCGTAGTGGGAATGCTTTTCGTATGCTTGGCGGTCGGAATTGGTGTCTCTTTAGTGAACTCGGTGCTGTCGTCGGTGTTCCGACTGCCGGTATTCATTATGACTATGGCGATGCTGACGGTGCTGACCGCCGTGTTGCAGATACTCATCGGCGGTAAATCGTCACTACTGGTTCCCTCTGGTATCCAAGCGCCTATAAAAGCGTTCGACAATCTTTGGGTGCGGCTACTGTTCGTAGGAGTCTACTTTGCTATCTGCTTAGTGTTGTTTAACTACACAAAGATCGGACGGCGTAATAAATTGGTAGGCGGTAGCCCGATAGTGGCGGCGCAAACCGGTGTCTCTATCGCCAAGCAGACAATTATTACGTTTCTGATTTCCGGCACGGGCGTTGGGCTGGCAGCGTTCTTGATGTTGACGCGCGCACAAGCCGTTTCGGTAGACACCGGCGCATCAACAGGTATGGACGTTATGATGGCGATCGTCTTTGGTGGAATGCCGCTGTCCGGCGGCGCGCACTCGAAGATTGCTGCCGGTATCGTAGGTTCGCTCTCAATTGTGCTTGTGTCGCAGATACTCACAATGCTTGGGGTATCCCCGGGGCTTAGTCAGGTTTACAAAGCGGTGCTATTCCTGGCGGTCGTGTTCGTCGCGTCTCTGTCGTACCGCGAAAAGATGTTATCAAGAGCAATAATGTTCTAGAAATTCCAAAAAACCAACAAGATAGGAGGATTTTTTCGATGAAGAAAAAATTCAGTATTAGCAGGCGCATTGTGGCCGCTGTGATGGCAAGTTTCATCGCCATGACCACGCTAAGCGCATGTTCAGATGACAGTGATGCCCCAGACCAGCAAACAGATAAGCACTACGTTATCGGTGTGATTCCATTCAATGACACCGCAGCCGAGCAACTCGACTGGAACAACTACCTTACCGAGTATGTTGCAAAGAACTACAACATTGAGTTCAAGTTTGCAACAGCTCCAGGGGACGCGGAAAGTGCAGTTACGGTTGTCGAAGAATTGAAACTCGCTGGCGCGGAAGCCATTTTGGGGATCGTTGATTACCCTGCCGCAATTCAGAAGGCAAACGAACTGGAGATGTGGTATATCCGCGCCGGTGGTCTGTCGACGCTGAGTGACTATGAGCAGATAAAGGATCTTCCTTACTATCTCGGCACTATGGGGCCATCGCTTGATGAAGAGTATCAGGCCGGGTACGACATGATCGAGAGCTATGTCAAAGATGGCAAGAAAGACATTCTCGTCTTTGCCGCAATTTTGGGGCTATACCTACCGTCAGATATGCATGTCTTCCGCTTTGAGGGGATGCGCGATGCGCTGGTTGCGGCTGGTGCGGTTTACACCCCTCCGGCTTCGGGTAGCGTTGTCGAAGGCCCTGGTGTCGGTGAGTTTGCGAGCGGCACGTCTGGTTTGAATATCACGACGATCTACGGCTATCCGATTGAATCTATCGATTCAACTTTCCATGACAGGTTTACTCAGGCTGTCAGTGGGAAGACGTTCGATGCAGTCGCCATGACGGCGGAGGGTTCGCAGAATGTGAACACTTGGCTTAACGGCGCTGGAATCACCGGCGTGGTAATCGGTGAAGTAAGTTCGTTTAACGCAACGGCTGGCGAAGCTTTTGAAACGGGTATCCTTGGTTATGTAGTTGGCAAATACGGCTCCAGCATGGGGCCTGCCGTCATCGCTCTGATTAACGCTTTGGATGGCCATGCGGACATCATGCGTAACGCTGACGGTACAGGTGCAAGGTTGACCGCTCCGTTCTGGGCTGCTAACTCCAGCGCAGATTTTGCTGCCAAGAGAGCGTTTGACGATAACGCTGATCCGGCTTTCAACAAGGCGATTATGGACAAGTACATCGTGCGTCTCAATCCGAGCGTTACTCGAACGTCCTTCATAGAATTTGCAGGTTTCTCGTTCGACGACTTGAAAGCTCTGCACTAAGTATCGCGCTTCCGGCCCGAAAATCTTACGAAAGGTTTTCGGGCCGGAAGACCGGATTGATGGAGGTTAAACCGTGAAAGGCGCATACATGAAAAGGCTCGCTAAGAACATTTTGCTAACTCTTATCGTGCCGGTTTCTGTGACGGCCATAATGCTGACGGCGTGCCAGATAAAAGGCGTTCCGTTTTGGGCACCTGGCAGCGGATTCAGGGCGTTTATTTACTCCATGATGCTCGCGGTTTTTTCCGCGTTCGCACTCAGCTTGCACATGTTCGCGGGACGCTTTGACTTCTCGCTGGGTTCGGTAGCGATTCTCTCCGCTGTAATAGGCGGCAAGATTGCTTTAGCTGCCGGAACAAACATGTTCGGCATGTTGATTATATTTCTAATCGTCGGTGCAGTTCTCGGAACAATCTCCGGACTGCTCTATTTACTACTCAATTTGCCCCCCATGATAACGTCACTCGGCGTAGCGCTCGCCTATGAGGGGTTGAGTTTCGCTTTCTCCGAGGGAAGAGGGATTCAAATCGCACTTCACCCGGAACTTTTGGGCGGCGCGGCGCTCACCCCCATGTTTCTAATCTTGGCTATAAGCCTCATCATCATGTATGCATTGATGAACTTCACGCGGTTCGGATTCAATTACCGCGCAATCCAATACGGACAAAAGATCGCCGTTGACACCGGACTTAACGAAAAAAGCAACGCTTTAGTGTGCTATGCAATATGCGGCTCGTTAGTCGCCATAGTGGGGTTTTTGCGGCTGTCCTATAACGGTGCTCTTCAACCGCAGCTTAACCTTTCAACATCAGGAACAATTTTCAGCGCAATGCTCCCACTGTTCATCGCAGCGCTCATGGTGAAAGTTTGCGAATCGAATATTGCGCTTGTCATCGGGTGTTTTACCGCAACTATTATCACGCAAGGGTTGTCGAGCATTGGCTTGTCGGCACAGACCCGTTCGCTTATTAGCGCGTTTTTGATGATGTTCCTATTGATGTATTCAATCAATGGTCAGAAATGGCGGGACTACTTCGTCAACCGGAAAGCTAAAGCAGCCGTTCAAGTGGCGGTAGCGTGAACATGAACTTTGAAGATAACTAGAAAGAATGGAGAAGTCGTATGCCAAATTATGATTCGCTGAGAAAAATGCCTTATAACCTTGACGATGCCGGTGTTGCTTGGGTTAAAGACACCATTGCTTCGATGACTAAGGAAGAGAAGATTGGGCAGATTTTCTGTCTGATCGCTTACGGGAACTCTACTGCCGAACTTGATGTTGTGGCGAACAAATATCATGCTGGTGCTTTGATGGGGCGACCTATGCCGATAGATGATGTTTGTGAAATGGTTGCGCATCTGCAAACAAAGTCGAAGATACCGATGCTGATTGCCGCGAACTTCGAGGGCGGCGGCGACGGTCTGCTGAACGAGGGAACCAATATCGGCCCCCACATTCAAGTTGCGGCAACGAACGATGCCGAGATGGCAGGCAAACAAGGCATGGTTTGCGCCAAGGAGGGGGTGGCCAGTGGCGCAAACTGGGCGTTCGCGCCAATTATTGACTTACAACTGAATCATCTAAACCCGATCATCCCCACGCGAGCTTTCGGCTCCGACCCAAAGTTTGTTGCTGCTTGTGGTGCGGCTTACACCAAGGCGGCGCAGCAAGAAGGTATGGCGGTATCCATCAAACATTTCCCCGGCGACGGCGTGGACGGACGCGACCAACACTTGGTAACAACCATTAACACGCTTTCTTGTGATGAGTGGGATAAAACATTCGGTGCCGTCTACCAAGAAAGCATCAATGCTGGTGCGCTTACGCTGATGGCGGGACACATTTCACTACCTGCATACTCCAAGCAGTTACGTCCCGGAATCAAAGACGAAAATATTTTACCAGCGACACTAGCGCCTGAACTTCTGAACGACTTGCTGCGAGGCAAGTTGGGCTTTAACGGCATGATCGTCTCTGATGCGACAAGCATGGCGGGTATGTGTATCCCAATGCCGCGTGACAAGGCTGTTCCGCAGTGTATCGCGGCAGGCTGCGACATGTTCCTGTTCGCTAAGAACCTTGATGAGGACTTCGCGTACATGACCAAAGGTGTTGATGACGGCGTGATTACGCCAGACAGGCTCGACGAAGCCGTCATGCGCATTTTGGGTGTCAAAGCGGCGCTTAAGTTGCCTGAAAAGAAAGCCAACGGCACGCTCATCCCCGATAAAGAAGCGGCTAAGAAGATTGTTGGATGCGCCGCGCATAAGGCAGTTGAACTTGAATGTGCCGACCGGGGTGTCACTCTTGTCAAGAATCTGGACAACATCGTCCCGCTCGACGTGAACTCGTACAAGCGAGTACTGCTGTACCCGATAAACATGGGGGTCAGTGGGTTCTTCGGTGGGCCGCTGGACATCTCTGCGATGATGAAAGAGTCTCTTGAAAAAGAGGGCTTTGAAGTTGATGTGTTCGAGCCGCCGAAAGGGCTTGAGGGTATGCTGACACCGTTCTGTGAAATCCCCTCCAAGTATGATCTGCTGATCTACGCCTGCAATTTGGAAACGAAGAGCAATCAGACCACCGTTCGTATTGAGTGGGCGATGCCGATGGGCGCAAATGTGCCGATTTATATCGCTACTGTGCCGACTATCTTCATCTCGTTTGCGAATCCGTATCATCTGCAAGATGTGCCGCGTGTTCGCACATTCATCAACGCCTACCGTCTCAAGCAAACCAATGTGGACGCAGTCATGGACAAACTATTGGGTCGCTCTGAGTTCAAAGGTGTAAGCCCGGTGGATGCTTTCTGCGGAATGTGGGACACCCGACTGTAATCGAAAGACATCTCTTCACCGGGGTTCATCTTTAACTCGCCTGCAACTCAAGTTTCAAGTCATGCCGGTAAGGGATGCCGAGCCTTGGTGGCTGTGAGCTACTTGTTCCTCAAGCTACGAGGGTGGGTAAGAGGTCGAAGAAGAAACTGTCGATGGATCGGATTTCTTCGCGCAAGATCGGATCGGTCACCATCTGCGGACGCAAGTCGCAGTAGAAGACACCATCAAGCGGGTTCAACTTGACCGTATACATCTTGAAGCGCCCCGGCAAGAACGTGCTGCTGATTCTGTAGCTTTGTTCTTTGCCAACCCTCTGTACATCGTGTAGAAAAATAGCTACATGAGGAACGGTCGTTCCGGTGAGTCGGTTGTACAGGAACTTGTCAATAAAAATTTTGTCAACCCTGTCTTTGCTAGATGTCTTGACTGAGCCGATCACTCTCAACTCACCCTCAATCTCAAGCATCATGTCGTGCTGATATTGCGTATAGAATGCCACCGTTCCGTCATCTCCCCTTACTGGCACTTTGAGGACACCGGAGCGACAGTCGATTCCTGAACCCTGCACAAGGAAATTCATGAGTCTTTCGAAGAGGTCACCGTTCACTTTTCTCGCTTGATTCGAGTGACCAACAGGCAAGCCATCAAGGGCGGCACCAATCGATTGTTGGACTGTATAGATTGCGTTTGTCACGCCAGCCCGCATGTCATCATCGAGCGGTTGGTGATCTCGCACTGCCTCAACCACATTAATTAAGGAGCTAAAGACAGAATCGAAGCTCTCAGCCGTTGCCATCAACGACTTATTGAGCGGGCGTGTAACTTGATAGTCCGCAGTCTGGTCATACTGGAGAAAGACGTACTGATTCTCACCACGCGCTACGATCTCTGCCTGTATTCCTGTGCGACCCGCCCATAGATCAAGGAACATACGGGCAAAGTCCCGATAGGCGGCAATCGTCAAGAAGTTATTCTTATCAGAAGCGACCTGGCTCAGCATAGATATATTCACCTGATGGACTCCCTTCGCAGCACATTTTCGCGGTCAAGGTCGAACCATTGACGTTCGCTCAAACGACGCACGTTGCGGAGACGTTCAGCAGCCCATGAGTTGTAGCGTGCATCCAGATCGCAAGCTAACCATCGCCTGCTCAGTTGCTCCGAGACTACGGCAGTTGTGCCTGACCCTGAGAACGGGTCGAGCACGACATCGCCTCGGTCAGTGCTTGCAAAAACGAACTTCCTGACTAGTTCTTCTGGCTTCTGCGTAGGATGCGGAGTCTTCTCACCCATGCCGTTACAAGTTGTTGGTACCTCAATAACGTCCTTGGGTTTGGCTCCCATCGGGTGCGGAGACCACAACTCTCTTTGAGGCTTGCTTTTTCGAGAAAAGTTACTTGTGTCAGCTTGGGGGTGCTCGGGGTATTTCAATGTATGCGCTCCGTATGGGATGCGGAGATAGTTGACGTTCTGTAGTTTTGTTGGCTTACGCTTATATAGACAGAGGATGCTTTCGTGTGAACGTCCCCAGTTTGAACTTAAGTTAGCCTTATTCCGGTAGTGCCAGACGAGCCAACGACATGAAGCGAAGTACCTGGAAGAAGGCAAGCGCAAATCAGCGAGAACTTCTGAGAAACCGCAAATATATAGCACACCATGCGATTGGAGAATACGGGAAGCCTGCTCAATCCACTCCATAGACCAATCCACATAGTGCTGCTGCGACTCGAAGTTATCCCAATCTGCCTTGCCGATGTTGTAGGGAGGGTCTGCAAAAACCATGTCTACGGAAACATCCGGCAGGGACATCAACCATGCGATCGAATCGCCTTGGAAGATGGTTCCACCCGAAGCAGTAACTTGTGGCTGGAACCCTTTCGTCAGTGCACAGAAGTCGGAGTGTACCGCTACGTCCTTGACATCTTGGGGAACAATGAAGAGTTGGGGTTGCGCTGTTTCGTCGTCGTTTCCCTCGATAGAGACTGGCTCCACGCTCATCTGGTACTCCTTTCGTCAATGTGGTATTTGCTCACCAAGATGTCTCCAAGCCTAGTGAGTGGAGGTGACACACTACGAACTACGACACGCTCCCCGTATGGCAATAACTCGACAAAATCGACCCCGCCAAACGGCTTTTTGCCAAGCAATACACCCCGTAACAACGCTCTACAGCCTAATGCGATTCGGTACGTGGATTCGGTTGTTGGTTGCCTTGCGGTTGGTGTCGTTATCCAAAATGTTAAACTAGCCCACTTTTTTCGGCTATACGGTATAGGAATGTTGCCATTTCACCACGGGTTACGCTGTTATTTGGTCGATACTCTGCGCCGGACTTTCCTTGATAGTCGACAGAAATTTTCTGATCGGCTAACCATGCCACCGCTTTGTAAGAACCAGCGTTTGTAGCTACGTCAACAAAAGGAGATTTGGCCGGAGGTGAGAACGCCGGAGCACCAGCTATACGATACAAAAACGTTGCCATCTCAGCACGGGTCACGCTGTTATTTGGTCGATACTCTGCGCCCGCTGAGGTTTGATAACCAGACGTAATTCCCTGCTCAAACAACCAACCTATCCGCGTAAATAATGTATGTGTGGCTGGCACATCAAGGAAAACCAAATCTACGCTAAGGGTGATAGCGGTGCTTTGAGATACGTTACCTGCGGAATCTTTCGCGGTTACGTTATACACGGTGGCGTTACGGTTCAGATAGGCAGCTTGAAAACAAGAAAATTTGAAAAAGTTCCCATAGTTTGAATCGCTAAAGTGGTGGTACCCGCTGCCACGTCCCGATCCGCCAACATCAAAGGCACCAACTCGCCGTATTCATCGGCGAGAACGCACACCACAACAACAACCACTCACGCCACCCCGCCACCATCGTAACCGCTCAAAGAAGCAGAACCATGACCAGCAACCACCACTCACGCCACCCCGAACCCAACCCCGCACCACCAGCAAACTCATAGCAAAAAAACTTATCATTCATGTAAAGCTCAGAACGCTACGACCCGAGTAACGCAAGCGGCACCACAGCTATCCCATCAGAACGTCGGTATGCGTGTTCTCCGGTGGTAAGCACCACTGTGTCTACCACATCTGATCCCAACTGTTTTTTCAACCAAACCAGATGACGTACGTCGTTGTCACTCGCCACCGCACCTAACTTGACCTCAAACGCGATCAACCTGCCATCCGGCGCATGAGCTACCAAATCAACCTCGTGTTCACCATGTTTCGTGCGAATATGTGAAACATCCAAACCAGAAGCTTGCGCATACACCCGGACGCACAGCGCCGCTAATGACTCGAATAGATGGCCAAGCATTGGCCCTTCTCGTAGCTGTCTCGCGTATTTGTTTGCCGAATTATCCAGCAGTGAAGCAACAGTAATACCCAAACAAGATGCCGCTAATGCCGGATCCACAAGATGATGCTTTGGAATCTTCCCCAGCTCCGACAATCTATTGTGCCCGAGGGGATACGCCGGTATCTGATCAAGTAACCAAAGTTGTTCCAACGCATCACGATAACCACTAATCGTAACTCGGCTGGCGCGCTCACCTTCTGGAACCGCATCCGCTATAGCTGTGTAACTCGCGGTAGTGCCAACGGCTGCGGAAAACGCCCGCAGCCATGCCCGCAACGAAGCAGGTTTACGTAGCGTCGTCCCCAAAGCAGGCAATTCATGCTCAACTACGCTCTCAACATAAGAAGACAACAAGCGTCCCCTTAAGGCTTCCGAACCAAAACGAATCGCAGGGAAACCTGACCCGACTATCTCTTGCGCATAGTCGGCCAATGACAGAGGCGATACCCCAGCAATAGTAGCCTTACCTTCCCACAGTTCCGCGAAAGATACCGTTGGTTGCGAAATACCTCTCTCAGCTAAACTCAACGGACGCATCCTGATTCGTACCACCCGTCCCGCACCTGAATGAACGCGCACCGTTTGCGGATTTGCGCTGCCCGTCAGAATGAACCGTCCTGGAGAAGGATCAGCATCAACACTGCGCCGCATCACTTCCCATGTCGGAGCATCAAGCTGCCATTCATCAATTAACACCGGCGCAGCAGCATTTTTAAGCCCAGCACCACGATCCGCCCGCAACACTTGAAGCTGGTCATCATCAGTAAGATCAATCATGGAACCCGCAACCAGCCTCGCAGATTCGGTTTTTCCCACCGCTTTAGCACCGACGATAACTACCGCCGGGACACCCGCAACTAGAGCAGCTAACTCCGTATCAATGACTCTTGTACGATAATTCATATAATGCCACCTTGGCTACGCATAATGTTTTTACACACAACATATAATATACATTTAGGAGGAGCTAAACTATACATTTAGGGGGAATCGGACTATACATTTAGGGGAAAAGTTACTACACGTTTAGGGAAACCACTGAGCAGAGATACACCCACAAAACAGAACGAACACACCCCCCTACCACCTAAAAACAAACAACAGCTCACCGAATAAGCCCAAATCAAACAACAAACTGTGCAGAAAACGGGGCAACCCCAGCCCACCCGTCACTGCGAGGAGCATAAGCACTGAAACTCTCCCCGCCATTGCGAGGAGCACAAGCGACGAAGCAATCCAGAAAAACGATAACCAAACCAGAAACATACCAAGAAAACAAAAGCCAACCCCATAATGAAAAACGTAGAACTTACACGATAATAGCTCCAGCCCACCCGTCACTGCGAGGAGCATAAGCACTGAAACTCTCCCCGTCACTGCGAGGAGCACAAGCGACGAAGCAATCCAGAAAAACGATAACCAAACCAGAAAGATTCACACAACAAACATTTCAAAAAACAACGAATCACCCCACAACCCCACCCATCAAAGAACGATTAACACAATGTCACGAGGTGGAGTAAAAACACACCACACAGTTCGTTACACTACATACCGT
>JAIRZI010000016.1 GCA_031267295.1 Propionibacteriaceae bacterium
GTACGGGTTGTGCAGGTTGCGTAGGTTGCGTAGGTTGCGTAGGTTGTACGGGTTGTACGGGTTGTACGGGTTGTGCAGGTTGTGCAGGTTGTGCAGGTTGCGTAGGTTGTACGGGTTGTGCGGGTTGTGCGGGTTGTGCAGGTTGCGTAGGTTGTGCAGGTTGCGTAGGTTGCGTAGGTTGTACGGGTTGTGCGGGTTGTGCGGGTTGTGCAGGTTGCGTAGGTTGTGCAGGTTGTGCAGGTTGCGGGAGTTGTGCAGATTGCGATACCGCAAGCATCGGAACCGTCGCCGCACTCTGCGACGAGCATCCGCCGCTCGCTAGCGCTGTTTCATTACCGCTCGGCAGCATTACTCCAAGTAGTTGAGCTAACGTGGGAATCAGCAAACGGATCGCCTTAGCGCGATGCGAGATAGCGTCTTTCTCGCTTGGCGTTAGTTCTGCATTGCTACGCCGCAGTGTGTCTGCCGCATTGCAAGAGTTACTTGCTGTTTGTTGACCGTTCTTGTTTAGTACGGCGCTTGTCGATTCACTAAATGTTTCCGATTGGTCGTTTGCTTCAAAGATTGGGTCATATCCGAAACCACCAGCGCCGCGGGGGGCGTATGTGAGGTTCCCTAGCATCTCGCCCCGGAACGTCGCCTCAAACCCATCGGGGGTGACGACTGCCATCACCGAGACAAATTTGGCGGTGCGTCGCGGCGAAGCCACATCGGTTATTTGTCGTAACACCAACTCCAGGTTAGCGATGTCATCATGGTCGGAACCAGCCCAGCGCGATGAGCGCACTCCGGGCATTCCAGCCAGCGCATCGACGCACAACCCGGAGTCGTCCGCCAGCGTAACTAACCCGGTAGCTTTAGCTCCAGCGCGGGCTTTGATGAGTGCATTTCCCTCAAACGTCCACTCCGTCTCAGTGGGTTCTGGGTAGCTTGCCACGTCGCTGTTACGTAACACTTGCACACCGGTTAACCCCATCTCGGCGAGAATCCGCGTCAGTTCGGTTAATTTCTTGGGGTTGTTGCTCGCCAAATACACCCGATCAGTTGGTACTGCTAACTGTGCTGGAAAAGTTCCGGATGCTGCTGCTGGTGTGGAAACCAAGGGCGTTGCTTTCACTGCGCTAACACCTCGCGTTGCAACCGGGTTAGTTCAGCGCATCCGCTCTGACCGAGATCAAGCAACTGGTCGAGCAGTGAACGCTCGAACGGTTCGCCTTCAGCAGTGCCTTGCACCTCAATGAGCTTGCCGGCACCGTTACACACAATGTTCATATCCACATCGGCAATGGAATCCTCGTTATAAGCCAGATCAAGCATCGGCACCCCGTTTACAATGCCAACTGAGATTGCCGCTAGTGAATCTTTCAACGGCTCGCTAACCAGCGCACCGCGTTCCCGTAGCCAAGCTACCGCGTCATATAACGCAATATATGCACCGGTGATTGACGCGGTGCGAGTACCGCCATCCGCTTGTAGCACGTCACAATCGATCTGAATAGTGTTCTCGCCCAGCGCAGCATAGTCAATGACGGCTCGCAGTGACCTACCCACTAGACGGCTGATTTCGTGAGTACGACCCCCTACTTTGCCCCGGCGACTTTCGCGGTCATTTCGGGTGTTGGTGGCTCGGGGCAGCATTTCATATTCACCAGTTACCCAACCTAAACCAGAGCCTTTGCGCCAGCGGGGAACACCCACTTCAACAGATGCCGCCACTAGCACCTTAGTACGCCCGAACTCCACCAGACATGACCCTTCGGCGTGATCTAACCAGTGTCTAGCAAACTTCACTTCGCGTAGTTGATCGGTTGTTCTTCCATCAATGCGTATCGACATACTTTCAGGCTACCCTGGGTTACTGACAAAATCTCGTCGCACACTGCTCCGAACATTTCTTGTAAAAAAGGTTCGGCTCAAATTGTTTTGAGATTCTCACAAAACGCTTGTTTTATTCGCTTAAACGCAAGACGATGAAACTCAGTAACCTGAAAACGACTATGGATATTGATTTGGTGCCAACCTCACTACGGAATATATTGCACACACTTCATAAAGCGCGCCGCGACGCAGACACTCGCATCGCTTCCGGCGTATCTTCACCAGAAAGCACCGCGCGCGCCTGAGCTGCGTGCGTCACATCGCTTAGCACTTCATATCTGGTAGCAGCGACGGAGTGTACCGAAGTAAAGTCACGTTCGCCGCGAGTGGTGGCGTAGCTGACAATGTTCGCTAGCGTGCCATACACCACGCCAGCCAGCGTACCCAACCCGAACACATACGGCATTGATTTACCAGGCAGCAGCAACCAAAACAGCACCGCCAACATCAACCCCCACAACACCCCAGAGAGCACTCCAGACAGTATCACTCGCGCCCAACTCAGCCTGCCGGTGACCTTTTCAAAACTGCGTAACCCCGCCCCTACGATAGTTAGCGTTTCCACCGGGAACTCAGCATCGGCGAGATAATCAACGGCGCGTTCCGCATCCGCATAGTTGTCATATGACGCTACCGGGCGCAGTGCGCTCAGATTGGGATTACCGAAGGGGGACATGCGCCCAGCGGCGGTTGGTTTCGATGACATATCGACCTGCTTCCTAATACGAAAAGTGACGACACTAGTCATATCCACCATGCCACATTAGTTTCGTTCTTGCCAGCTCGGGTATGTGTTACGCGAAGTTGTGCGTTTACACCATAGTGCGTCAAATATTCGCTTGAGTTGGGCTGGCGTTATAACGCGCATACCCTGATAAGCTACCTGCGTGGCGCGTACCAGCAACACTGTCTACATTTCCCGGCTGCAAGGGCTGCCGGTGCTTGACGCTACCGGAGATTCGGTTGGTGTGGTGCGCGACGTGGTGGTGCAAACTCCTAATCTTGGGTCGCCTCCTGCGGTGAAAGGTTTGGTGATTGACGCATTTGGCCGCAAACGAATTTTTCATCCCATGGATCGAGTACATGCCATCGACCCTAGTCAAGTGTCGATACGTGGTGTCATAGACACTCGGGCGTTCACACGCCGCCCTTCGGAAGCGTTAGTTATTGGCGACCTGTTCGATTTAATTCTCTCTGTTGCGGATGATGTTTCCGAAGTGGTGTTCGATGTGGCTATGACGCAGAACACGGCTCGAATCTGGCGACTTTCAGAGTTCGCACTGCAACAGCATACTGCGGGCTTTTTAGGGTTCCGCTCGAAGCGTCAAGTGCGTACTCTTCCCTGGAGCAAGGTAGCTCCACAACTGGTTGATGCCGAGCAAGGCACCGCAGTGACTGTCGCTGAACTAGCTGATATGCGACCCGCTGATGTGGCTCGTGAACTGCATGACATGAATCCAGAGCGGCGCATTGAGGTGGCTAGCGCATTGGACGATGAACAGTTGGCGGATGCCGTGCAAGAACTGCCAGAAGACGAACAAGTCGATCTCATCGGTGCGTTGGAACCGGAACGTGCCGCCGATGTACTAGAAACGATGGATCCAGATGACGCAGCAGATCTCATATCCGATCTGCCGGAATCGCTCGCCGAAGATTTACTGACCCGAATGGAGCCAGAAGAAGCCGCCGATGTGCGTACCTTGCTGAGTTATGGTGAACTCACCGCTGGCGGCATGATGACCCCAGAACCGGTGATCATCGGCCCGGATGGCACTGTCGCCGAAGCGCTGGCGTTGTTGCGTCAAGAAGAGGTTACTCCAGCATTGGCATCTATGGTGTTCATCTGCCGCCCCCCGCTTGATACCCCGTCTGGTCGCTATATTGGAGCCGCTCATATTCAACGGTTACTGCGCGAACCACCAAGCCAGATGGCGGCAACGTTGACGGACGACGATCTGCACCCGTTGTCATCGGATGCGGATGTGCATACGGTGTCGCGCTATTTCGCAACATACAATTTGGTGGTCGCTCCGGTTGTCAACGATGCTGGGCAGTTAATCGGTGCGGTCACTGTAGACGATGTGATGGATCATATTCTTCCCGATGATTGGCGCGGTAGACAGCTAGACGGGGAAACCCCCGCGTTATCGAAACCCGAAGGACAACAATTATGAAAGCAGGTGAGCGATGGTTGAAGCTAAGCAGAGCGCGAAAGAGCGACTGGACACTCCCGGTCGCCTGCGGGGGTGGCGGCGCGTCGGTTTAGACGGTGATGCTTTCGGGCGGCTTTCTGAATGGGTTGCCAGACTTATGGGTAGCCCGGCATTTATCATCTGGATGAGCGTGTTTATCGTCATCTGGATTGTGCTTAACTCGACGGTGCTCTCTCTCGACCCAGCACCCAGTTTCATCATGCTGACGTTGCTGCTCTCCATAGAAGCCGCTTACTCGGCACCGTTGATTCTGTTGGCGCAGTCCAGACAGGAACAGCGCGACAGGGCAATGTTGGCGGAAGACCGTCGCGTAGTGGCGCAGTCTCGCGCTGACACCGATTATCTGGCGCGTGAGATAGCTGCGCTGCGGCAATCAGTGGGCGAGGTGGCCACGCGCGACTTTGTGCGTACCGAAGTGCGCGACGTGGTGCGTATCGAACTGCGCGATCAACTACGTCAACTGCTGTTGGAACTAGATAAACGTTACGTCACTGAAACTGCCTCTGAGGATGTGTCGGCTTGATATGAGCCGTCTGATCGCGTAGACAAGTACCCATGAACCGAGTTGTAAGCGCAGTGCGTGCTGCGGTGCTGGCGGCGCTAGCGACTGTGGAAGACCCTGAACTGCGTCGTCCTATCACTGAACTAAATATGGTGGATAGCGTAGCAGTGAGCGATACCGGACGAGTGCAGGTGCGCATTCTGTTAACTGTGGCGGGGTGTCCTTTACGTGATGTGTTGGAACAACGTATCGGTGATGCGCTCGCTCAGATTGCGGGCGTGTCGGAACTGCGGGTAGAAATCGGGGTGATGTCTGACGAACAGCGCGACACATTATTCACTCGGCTGCGTGGAACGTCATCAGATGAGCGAGCGACAAATAACCCGTTTAACGCTCCCGATTGTGCCACCACGGTGTTAGCGGTGGCATCCGGTAAAGGTGGGGTGGGGAAATCGTCGGTTACGGTGAATCTTGCGGTGGCGCTGTCCCGGTTGGGGTTTCGAGTGGGGCTGCTGGATGCCGACATCTACGGACATTCTGTGCCGGATATGTTGGCTATCGGCGATCAGCAACCGAATGTAGTATCGGGAGTCATTATGCCGGTGAGCGCGTATGGGGTGACGGTAATGAGCATCGCCATGATGAAAGAAAGTCGTTCGCAGGTGATAGCTTGGCGCGGCCCTATGCTAGATCGAGCTTTGCAGCAGTTCCTTTCCGATGTTTATTGGGGTGAGTTGGACTACCTGCTGGTTGATCTGCCGCCCGGCACTGGTGATGTGGCGATGAGTGTGGCGCAACTGTTGCCAAGTAGCAAAGTGTTGGTGGTAACCACCCCGCAGGTGGCCGCTGCTGAGGTGGCGGAGCGCGCTGGCACCATGGCGTTCATGCTGAAACAAGATGTTATCGGGGTGGTGGAGAACATGTCTTGGTTAGAGACCAATTGTCAACATTGCGGTGCGGCGCAGCGGGTTAACGTGTTTGGTAGCGGGGGCGGTAGTGCAGTGACCCGAGCACTCAGCGAGCGTTTCGGACATGACGTTCCACTGTTGGCACAAATTCCAATCGACGAAGGGTTGCGTGCCGGGGGAGACACCGGGTCTCCGATAGTGTTAGCGGACGCTCCGCACCCGGCTGCCGCCGCACTAATGACGTTGGCGGCTCATATTGCTACCTGGAGACAAGCGTTGCAGAACCGCTAATTGAGCGGCTCTGCATAGTTGGTGGTTTTCAGTAGGGAAACCGGGTAACTGCGGCGCTTGGTGCGTTCAGATTTTATTTGTAGTTTCGGGTTATGGTTACCTAAAGTACCGCAGTTGGTTTAACGTCGGTTTTGCATAGTTGGTGTTTTTTTAGTAGGGGAACCGGGTAACTGCGGCGCTTGGTGCGTTCAGGTTTTATCTGTAGTTTCGGGTTATGGTTACCTAAAGTACCGCAGTTGGTTTAACGTCGCATGTAAGATTTGACGCATGGCTTCTGAACCGCAACTGCGTATTGGGGACACTGAGCGCGACACTGCTGTAAATATTTTGCGTGAGCATCTGGCTGCTGGTCGACTAGATTCAGACGAGTTTTCTGAGCGGATGGGTTTAGCTCTCTCCGCCCGTACTCAGATCGAACTTGACCTACTGTTCACCGACCTGCCGGTAGACCCTAATGCTGTTGGCGGTCTCACCAGATGGCGAGCACCGAGAAGTAGGGAAGTCAACCCAACTGTAACCGTTCCGATATTTTTGATTGCGTTCGCCACAATGATCTTTGGCATAGTGGCGTGTGTTGCCAGTTGGTTGATGTTTATTAACGGCATGTTTAATTCAAACGTAGTCACCGCTACGGCAGTTAGCGGCGTACTACTGACGCTGCTAGGCGCAGTTGTCGCTAGGTTCACCCGTTCAGGGCATATGTTGTCGGTCGGCAAAGATTCTAGAGCTATCAGAGCGTAATTGAATCAACTTGGCTACCTTGATCGGTTTGAACCATAGTTGTTCACTTCCACGCTAAAAAGGAAAACTTGCTATTGTTGCGGCGGTTGTAGCGGGTGCCGCAACCACTTCCATGCTAAAAAGGGGTTAACCCCAGTGTGTTAGGGGGTTATGCTCAAGCTGACGGTCTCAGGTCTTTGATCGTGATTGTCATCCACTCGTAACCAAGTCATATCGTTACCTCCATTCCCATATTTCCGTTTAAGGCTAGTGCACCTTGACTTGTTAAGGCAATGTATAGTAGACTTACGTGTATGAAACGTAGAGAAGTGATTGACCGTCTCCGGGTAGCAGCTAAGAAGAATGGTTTAGCGTTCTGGACTGGTGAGTTAACTGGGCATAGCGAGATCAGGGTCGGCAGCACCAGCCACACTCTGAAACGTAAAACAGAGATCGATGAAACGACCGTGAAGAAGTTTTTTAAGCAGTTCAACAACGAACTGGGAGAGAAATGGTGGATGAGATGAGCACATGGAAAGTCATAGCGGAACGTGGTACCAGTAGCAATGTGTGGGTGTTGGAGCAACCAGAACTTGGCGCTATCTCGGAAGTGACCAGGCTTGACCAGGTGGTCGATGACATGCTGGAGCCTATCGCGTATTTGTCGGGTGAACCCGTTGACCAGATCGTTATCGAAGTAGACATAGTATTGCCCGATGATCTGCGGGAACAACTGGAAACGTTGGATGCTGCCAAAGAAACGCATGTTAAAGCCCAAGAAGCGCTCTTTTACGGTCTTAGACATACAGCAGCCAGTGTGGTTGATGCTGGGTTGAGTTATCGGGATGCTGGTTACGTGTTGGGGGTGTCTCATCAGCGGGTAGCGCAGCTTGTTGGTGGTAAAACTGGTTAAGTTGGTGATAACCATTGAAGAGTATCTCGCGCAAAGTGCGTAGCTGCTGGTACTCATGGTGTGTCTCCTCGGTGGTTTAATGTGTCGCTGACGACGCGCGCCGGTTAACCCCAGTGTGTTAGGGGGTTATTCACTTATCAAAAGGTTGCGCAAGGTGTAAGTGTTTACGCTGCTAGTTACGAAAACGCTCATCCGCAACATGGTGGTGAATAACCCGAAATGGCTTGCCCTAGACGTTAACTTGAAGTTGAGAGTTAAATGCGGGCTAGCTCCTTTGAGTGGCGGCACCGTGTTAGCATCGCTGATGTCCGAGTGATTGTGCTTGACAACTAGTTGTCTGGGCTTTGGCGGTGTGTGAGGTTACCCCCCCTCTCCCCCCATTGATGTGAGTGTTGGAGGGTTTCATGTTGCGTAGCAGGAGTATTGCCGGCTTTGGCATCGCTAAAAAGCTTTGGCCTGTTAGTTTGGTGGCTGGTTTAGCGTTCGGGTTCTTACCGCTTAGTGAGGTGGCGAGCGCTGATATGGCCACAACTGCCTACCTTGGTGACCCTGCGACCAGCAGTGCCGTGGGCGCGAAGTATTCAGATGCGCCACTCTTTATCGGTGACCCTACAAATACTGTGTTCACTGACGTAACAGTTAGTGACCAGCTAGTGTTAGCGTCCGGCAGGTCGTCGTTTAGCGACGTGCCTGTTGCCCATAGGTTGTTTGAGCCGATTGAATGGTTAGCTGTTACGAAAATCGCTCTGGGCTATCAGAGTGTCGGGGGTGTGGAATATCGCCCCGATAATGCGGTGCTGCTTTCTGAGCTGGCGATGTTTTTGTATCGGTTGGTTGGTTCTCCAACAGTTAACACATCTGATATGCCAATGTTTGTTGATGTGCCTAGCGATGCCGGTTATTTTAGGGCAGTGTCTTGGTTGCACAATGAGAAGATCATTTTGGGCTACCAAGGTGCCACCGGTTTGGAGTATCGGCCGAATAGTTTGGTTACTCGCGGTGAGTTGGCGTTGTATCTGTATCGATTGGCTGGTTCTCCAACGGTTAACACATCCGATGCTTCGGTGTTTGTTGATATACGCAGCGATGCCGATTACTTCAAAGCAGTGTCTTGGTTACTCAAAGAGAACGTTACCTTTGGCTACCAAGGTGTTGTAGGTGCAGAGTATCGCCCTAATAACTTGGTTACTCGCGGTGAAGCAGCAACATTCCTGTGGCGTCTGGCCAACAAAAACCTGCTCATAAAAGTAAATGTTGATACTGATGGTGATGGTGAACCGGATTTGAATATTGATACTGATAGTGATGGTGTGCCTGATTTGAATATTGATACTAATAGTGATGGTGAGCCGGATCTAAATGTTGATACTAATGGTGATGGTGTGCCGGATTTGAACATTGATACCGACGGTGACAATAAACCTGATCTAAATGTTGATACTAATAGTGATGGTGAGCCGGATTTGAATGTTGATACTAATGGTGATGGTGTGCCGGATTTGAACATTGATACCGACGGTGACAATAAACCTGATCTAAATGTTGATA
>JAIRZI010000081.1 GCA_031267295.1 Propionibacteriaceae bacterium
CTGAAGCCGACGCACCCAGCGTGACACTCGGTTCCCCATACGGACTATAAAACGCAGCGAATGTGACACTACCAGTAGCAGTGACCTGCTGCCCCACAGAACCCCGCCCATCATGCATAACCCACGACATCGCCGTTTCAGCAAACAGATACGATGCCGCATCCGAACCAGAACCAACAGAAGAAACACTCGAACGAGTGTTAAGCAAATCTAAACCATAACTATGATCAACCCAACCTCCGCCCACCGTTTAAGTGATAGTCCCTGACTAGGGTTGACCCCTCAGCATAACCAAAATGTCATACGTACCTCGCCAATTCTCATCCAACACCGCCGCAATCCCCGCACTACAACAAACACGTTCAGCAGAACCCGTCCCCAATCCAAGTCGTACTGCTAGTGAGGTTAAACATGCCCAGCTCATCGCGTGGGCGTTCAAAGTCTATGCTGCGGGAACTGAGTTACCTGACCAACCATCGGCAACGAGTATTAGATTCCGGATAATAAGCGCCAAACGCTGGCTTGGAAGCTGCCGATGCTGAAAGTTTTGGCGATGATCACGGTGTCTGGTTCGGGGGTCGTGGTGAAAGACGGTTTTAGTACGGCTAATGCAATTGGCCCCAGTTCGTAGTGATGAGCGGAAGTACCAAGTCGCCCCACAACTGGGCCGCCGGAGATAATTGGAGCGCCGATAGCTGGGAGGTGTTCCGTGTCGCCCTCTAGCAGCAGCACTGCGAGCCGCCGATTTTTAGGAGCACCAGCCAAATCTAGATCGGTTCGGGGCACTCCTGCTGCAATCCGTAACGCCTCGTATGCCCACAACCCGACAGGAGCGTTTGCCGCCACCAGCGCTTCAGCAGCTGGCAGTGGTAGCAGCCATTCAGTGCCGCCCATCGCGCCTGGTTCGGCGCGAAATCCAGCATCGTCTGGCGCTTGCGCATTCTCACCTACCCACACCCAGGCGACCGACCCCGGATACGCCACATGAGGCACCGAGTCGAAACGGTCAATTATCACCGCGCCTAGTCCGCGCGCCATAGTGCGTTGTTCGGCGAGCGGAGAGCCGTAGTGCCACACTAATCCAGCATCGGGACCGGTTGGTACTATTACCGGTTGTGGGTTAGGCATTGGTTGTGGGTTAGGCATCGTCAGTTACCTTAGCGAGTCGTCCCCACAGATACGGTTGCAGCGCAACATCATCGCTAGCGCGATCCCATGTCCACATCAGATAACCTTCCACATTCCCATAAAGCCGTTGCCCGCCGGTGACAGTTAACGGATTACTGGGCACTCTAGCCACCAGATCAGTAGTAAGAGAGATACTGCCACCTTGTACTCGACCTGCCCACAGCTCAACCCAGCCTTCGGGGTGAGTGATGAGCACATCAAGAGTGGCATCATCATGTGGCAACCAAAACCCGGTTTCCATAGTGAGCGGCGCTGCTGGTTGCCCGGCATCATCTAACGTCCACAGTTGACTGATGTAGTGCAAAAACGCTCCGCCATTGCTGGAAAACTCAATACGTTGCCCGTACTCGAAATCTCCCACGTCAGGCCAATTGCCGTGCCCATTACCTTCCCAGATGCCGAGTAGCCAGTTTAGGCCGAGCAATCCGGGGTTGATGTCGGGGGGTATGTCGAAGTGCATAGCGTCCTTAGCGGGTGTCGGGAGTTTCGGAAAGTGGGGTTTGCGCGGGTTCCAAAGTGATGTCGGTATCCGCAGCACCGCGTCGTATACGCCGAGTTTGCACGATAACAACCAAAGCCACCATAAAAAGTGCCGTTAATATAAAGGCCACGCCAACGGCCACTAGCACCCAGAACGTCACTGCTCCCACAGGCACAGTCTAGTATCCGATTCGGCTGAGCACATATTGAGCGTGACAAGCCGTGCGTATCAGAAGTAAAACAAACCTCTAGAAGCTTTTGCAAGCAAAATTGTGATAAATACAGTTAAAGTTACTTAAGTGAGCACATTAAAGAGCAAATTTGGCATCGGTTCCGCCCCAACTTGCAGCGTTTCCGGCACTAAGTTCGTGTTGGCCGACTACACAAACATCAGCGACGATGATTACCGGGCGGCGTTCTACGAAGCCATGACCGAACAGTTGACGAAAATCGACACTATCGTGCATGATTCAGCTTTGCCTACGGCTGAACTGTTGAGCGATTTTGAGGCCGCCGGAGTGTATCTGACGCGCGTGAGCGAAACTTTCTTCACATTGAAAAGCGCTGACACTAACGCGGTGCGTGACGCGCTAGATGAGGAGATTTCTCCAGTGTTAGCGCAGCATGAGGATGCGATCACACTAAACCGAGGGCTTTATGACAAGCTAGTCGCCCTGGATGTTCGCGCTAAAGCTGGTGAAGTGACGTTGGATGCTCAAGATTGTTGGGTGCTCCGCGAACAGTTGCGCCAGCATCGCCGCGCTGGTATTGAGTTACCTGCCGCCGATCAAGAACGTCTGAAAGCAATCAACGAAGAACTCGCCACTTTAGGGGCGCAGTTCTCGTCCCTTATCGTAAAAGGTCGCGGTGCTGCGTGCGTGCGCATTGACGATATTGCGGAACTTGACGGACTCTCCGACGAACAGATCGCTGCGGCTAAACGCGCCGCCGAGAATCGCAGTTGGCCGGGTTGGGGTTTGGAGTTAGTGAACACTACTCAGCAGCCGATGTTGGCGAGTTTGCATAAGCGTAACACTCGCGAAAAGTTGTTCCGAGCCAGCGTGAGCCGTTCCAGTAGCGGCGATACGGACGTGCGTCCGCTGATTCTGCGCACAGTTGCGTTGCGTGCCGAGAAAGCAAAATTGTTAGGGTTCGCAAACTACGCCGAGTACGTCGCCGATAACGGCTGCGCTAAGAACACCGCCACGTTCATGCCCCTACTGCAAAAGGTCGCTACGGCAGCGGTAGCTAACGCTAAAAAAGAAGCCGAAGCGTTGCAGAGCGAGTTATTGGCGTACGAACCGGGAGCCACCTTGGAACCTTGGGATTGGCAATGGTTGGCCGAGAAGCAGCGCACCAAGTTGCTCAACCTTGACGATGCGTTACTTAAACCTTATCTTCCATTCGAGCAGGTGTTGGAGCACGGTGTATTTGCTGCCGCCACTGCGCTGTACGGCATCACGTTTGAACGTACCACCGTGCCGGGTTACACCGCTGATTGCCGCAGTTATCTGGTGCGTGACTATGACGGCAGCGATCTAGCGTTGGTGCTGTTCGACCCGTACGCCAGAGCGTCTAAAGAAGGCGGCGCTTGGATGACCAGCATCGTAGATCAGTCAACGCTGTTCGATACTTTCAGTGTTGTCACCAACAACTGTAATCAACCGAAACCCGCCGAAGGTAAGCCGTCGTTGATGACCTGGAGCGAAGTGAACACCCTGTTTCACGAATTTGGCCACGATCTGCACGGCATCTTGACGCGCGTCAAGTACCCCAGCACCGCAGGCACCGCCACTCCCACCGATTTTGTTGAGTATCCCAGTCAAGTGAACGAAATTTGGTTATGGTTGCCGGAGTTGATTGCACAGTATGCCCGACACTATGAAACTGGCGAAGTGTTGCCGCAACGCTACATCGCTGCTTTGGCGGCTTCCCAACATTTTGGAGAAGGGTTTGCGTCCGCAGAGATTTATCAAGCCACCTACCTAGACCAGATGTGGCATCAACTGCCTGTTGAAAAACTCCCCGCCACCCCGGACGACATCGAATCTTGGGAAGCCGACATGTTAGAGAACGCCGGACTGTACTTCCCGTTGGTGCCGCCGCGCTACAAGAGCAGCTATTTCTCGCACATTTGGGGAGTGGGCTATGCAGCCAACTACTATGCATATATGTGGAGCGAAATGATGGATGCCGACACTGCGAACTGGTTCATGGAGAACGGTGGTTTGCGGCGTGAACTCGGGCAACGTTTCCGAGATCATATCCTTTCGCGTGGTGGTTCTGGTGATGTCATGGTGTTCTACCGCGAACTACTTGGACATGACCCCGATCCAACGCATCTAATCCGACGTCGTGGTCTGGAATGAACCTACAAAGATGGTGAGATGAATACTGAATTAACTAATAGATGGAGTTGTCTGGCATCATCTGGTGAAGTTTGAAAGGCTTAAGTTTGTGGCAACTTCTGTTATAGAAACCGCGCCATTTGCGCGAGCAACAGTCGGCTTGACACTGCGTGGTGTAACCAAGCGGTTTGGGTCGCTAGTGGCCAATGATCGTATTGATCTTGATATTGTGCCAGGCCGCATCCACTGTTTATTGGGTGAGAACGGTGCGGGCAAGTCAACGTTGATGAACGTGTTATACGGTCTGCTAAAGGCTGACGAAGGCACTATCTGCATCAATGATGTGGAACAGCATTTCCGGGATTCGCGCGATGCGATCGACGCTGGGATTGGCATGGTGCATCAGCATTTTATGCTGGTCGATGTGTTCAGCGTCGCTGAAAACATCGTGCTGGGGCGTGAGCCGGGCAAGTTGGGGGTGCTCAATACCAGCAGCGCTCGTCAGCAGGTGCGGGATTTGTCGGCGCGTTATCATCTTGACGTGGATCCTGATGCCATAGTTGAGAACCTACCAGTGGGTGTGCAACAGCGGGTTGAGATTCTGAAAGCGCTTTGCAACGATGCAAAGTATCTCATCTTTGATGAACCTACCGCAGTGCTCACGCCACAGGAGACCGATGAACTAATGGGCATCATGCGCGCGCTGCGTGACGAAGGACATGCCATTGTGTTTATCACCCACAAACTGCATGAAGTACGTGCTGTTGCCGACGACATCACCGTCATCAGGCGAGGTCGCGTAGTGGGGCAAGCAACTCACGATATGAGTGAAGCTAAATTGGCTGAGATGATGGTTGGTCGCTCGGTCAATCTTTTAGTGAATAAAACTCCCGCCAACCCGGGCGAGGTGCGCTTACAGGTCGAGAAACTTAAAGTTTCTGACCCGACGGGCGCGATTGTGGTTAACGGGGTGAGTTTCGAGGTGCGAGCCGGCGAGATTCTTTGTGTAGCTGGAGTGCAAGGCAATGGTCAAACTGAGCTGGCCGCCGCGCTACTTGGTTTAACTCCGATTCTTAGCGGCACCGTAAAAGTGGGCGATAAAGACCTCACTAAAGCCAACACCCACGTCACATTAGCGGCTGGGGTGGGGTATGTGCCGGAAGATCGTCAGAAAGAGGGCTTGGTATCCGAACTCGCTATCTCCGAAAATCTAATACTCAATCAACTTGATCGTTACGGTACTTTTGGCAGGCTTGATGTCGCAGCTATCGAAGAGAACGCTCGCATCCGAGTGGCTGAGTTTGATGTGCGTACCCCCTCTGTGGAGTTACCGGCATCTAGTCTCTCCGGCGGCAACCAACAAAAACTTGTGATGGCACGCGAATTGAGTCGTCCGTTACAGGTGTTAGTGGCTAGCCAACCAACTCGCGGTGTGGATGTGGGGGCGGTCGAGTTTCTGCATAGCCGTATCATCGCAGAGCGCGATAAAGGTAGCGCAGTGTTGATAATCTCCACAGAACTAGACGAAGTGGAGAACTTAGCGGATAGGGTGGCGGTTATTTATCGGGGCAAGTTGGTAGGGATTGTGCCTCCCGACACTCCGCGCGATGTTATTGGTCTGATGATGGCGGGAACGCCGTATACCGATGCTTGCGCAGATTCAGACGTTTCACTTGATGAGAGGGTTATGGTATGAGTGACCAGTTGAGTGACGCGCTCGCCGACGCTTTCAAAGATGAGAAGTTGTTGACGGAGTCAGCGACGTTGCCCACGTCATCGGGCGACAAACCGTCTCGGGAAACTTTTCTGCAAACGTTTAAGCGCAACTACTTCAACAGATCGTTGTTGTCCGATATGAGCACTATGGTGCTGGCATTCATCTGGGCGTTCATATTGGGTGCCATTCTTATGGTGTTGGCCACCCCAGACATCATGGCGAAAGCTAGTTACTTCTTCTCCAACCCCAGCGATTTCCTAGGAGCCGCTTGGGATAAAATCTCCACCACTTATCAAGCGTTATTCGTTGGAGCGTTCGGTTCGGTAAACGCGCTGGGTGTCACCACCGCACAGGCCGTTCCACTCATCGCTGCAGGTCTTGGAGTGGCGCTTTGTTTCCGGGTGGGATTGTTCAACATCGGTGGTCAAGGGCAAGCGATTTGGGGTTCCACGTTGGCAGCTTGGGTGGGGTTCGGGTTACATCTGCCTGCTGCCGTCCATCTGCCGTTGGCGCTGCTAGCCGGTGTGGTTGGGGGTGCAGTGTGGGGGGGTATCGCTGGGTTTTTGCGCGCCAAGTTTGGTGCTAATGAAGTAATTGTCACCATCATGCTGAACTATGTGGCATCCAGCTTGTTGACGTATCTGTTGTTGCATCAGCTCGGTCGTCCTGGTCGCACCGACCCGATCTCGCCGTTGCCAGATACAACTGCGATGTTGCCGTATATCCCTGGTACCCGGTTCCATTTGGGGTTTTTGATAGTGCTTGCTGCTGGGGTTGCCGTGTGGTGGTTGCTCGATCACAGCAAGCTTGGGTTCTCAATTCGGGCTGTGGGAGGTAACTCCAGTGCGGCCGCTGCGGCCGGTATGAACGTGCCGTTCACTCTCACTATGGCTATGGTGATCGGCGGCGCACTTTGCGGGCTTGCGGGAGCGCAGTTGGTTATCAGTCCAAACGCTCTTGGTGAAGCGGACGCATTAACGCCGCTGTTGGTGGGTAGCATCGGGTTTGATGCGATCACGGTAGCGTTACTCGGACGCTCTAAGCCGTTGGGTACGGTGCTGGCCGGGCTGCTGTTTGGCGCTATGAAAGCTGGTGCGTTGCGAATGCAGGGTGCGGCACAAACGCCTGGTGAGTTGGCATCCGTTATTCAGGCATTCATCGTGATGTTTGTGGCTGCTCCAGCGTTAGTGCGTACTATCACCCCATTTATGAGCGCTAAACGAAAAGTGCGCGCAGCGAAGAAAGAGACTATTGACGTGGCAACCGCGCCGCAACAGGAGGTGAACGTAGCATGACCCCCCGTGTTGATGGGAAACTCCCCAAGCGTTCGGCGGAATCCGACTTATCGTCCATTGATCCAGTGATTGTGCCGACCGGAACCGTTGCGGAAACTGCTTTGGTTGATACGTCGTATAGCGTCACGTTGGAGCACACTGAATCGGCTGAAGACAAGGCGCACAGAATCTCAGTAGCGGTGTTGTTGGGTGTGGTTGGTGCAGTGTTGTTGTTCTTAGCCACTAGAACTAAAGGCACCGCCATATTCGCGTTGTCGAATGCTCTTGATAGCGTGCAGTTACCTAAAATTGAACTGCCTGCGGTGCTCTGTGTGGTTATCGGTGCTTTGCTCTGTTTCGTGGGTGCGGCTGGTTTGCTTTTGAAAGCTCCGCCGAAAGTGCGTACCGCGTTGAATATCATCGCTGGGCTTGGGTTTATGCTCGGGTTCCTTGCCTGGGCGGCTGGCGGTAGACAGTTTGATTTCTTGGTCACTAACCAGTTCAATGGCACTTTGGCTTATGCCACTCCGCTGATTTTCGGTGCGATGGGTGGTTTGCTGGGAGAACGTGCCGGAGTGGTGAATGTGGCTATCGAGGGGCAGTTCCTGGCGGGAGCTTTTGCCGCCGCGCTGGTGGGAACTATGACAAAGTCGTTGCTGGCGGGCATGATCGCCGGTGCGGTGGTCGGAATGGCTATGGCCGCCTTATTAGCGCTATTTTCCATCAAGTATTTAGTCGATCAGGTGGTGTTGGGTGTGGTATTGAATTTGTTTGCCACGGGGTTGACCGGCTATCTCTATTCGCAGTTTCTATCGGTAGCGCGAGAGGGTTACAACGACACACCGTTATTTCATGCCCTCAAAATCCCGGGATTAGCGGATATACCGTTCATTGGGCCGATTTTGTTTCAACAGAAGCCGATGGCTTATATGGCGTTCGCGGCAGTGGCGCTGGTGTGGTTCTTACTGTTCCGCACCAAGTGGGGGCTGAGAGTTCGTGCAGTGGGAGAACATCCGGAAGCTGCCGAGACGGTCGGCATCAATGTGCGTGCAGTGCGGTGGTCGGCAGTGCTGGTGGGCGGCATCTTTGCTGGCATCGGGGGAACTTATTTTGTGCTCTCAGTTTCCGGTCAGTTTGTAAAGTCAATC
>JAIRZI010000086.1 GCA_031267295.1 Propionibacteriaceae bacterium
TCCCCACAACGCGCAGCAACCCGCGGTGAATAACACCTAAGTAACTGGATTGCTTCGGGGCGATGCTCCGCGCCAGGTCGGGCCAGAAGTAAACATGCAACAACGGATCTAGGCTCCCCGTCAGTGGGAGGAACATAGGGCCGCACGACGCAACAACACACAGTAACGTATCGAGTTTCCCTGTCGTTGTGGGGGGCATAGGGCGACCCAGCGTAGTAATGCACGGTAGCGTTTCGAGTCTCCCCGTCATTGCGAGGAGCGTAAGCGACGAAGCACTCCAGACAGGTCGGGGCTGAGGAAAGGAGGTTTTTGTTTAGTGAATCCGGATTAGAAAGGTTCATGTAAGCGTCACTCTAGTAACTGGATTGCTTCGCTTCCTGCGGTCGCTCGCAATGACGGACGGTAGGTAATTGTGCGGTAGCGTTTTGAGTTTCCCGTTGTTGCGAGGGGCATAGGGCGACCCAGCGCAGCAACGCACAGTAACGTATCGAGTCTCTCCGTCATTGCGAGGAGTGTAGGGCGGCGCGACGCAGCAACGCATAGTAGCGTATCGAGTCTCTCTGTCATTGCGAGGAGTGTAAGCGACGAAGCAATCCAGAAAGGTAACCACTAAACAAAAAATGATCCCATTCAATGAACCCGAATTAGAAAGACTCACACAAGTGACACCTAAATAACTGGATTACTTCGCGCCCTTTCACTCACGCACAAGAACAGACGACAAGTAATCACACAATGACGAATATATCCCCACAACGCGCAGCAACCCGCGGTGAATAACACCTAAGTAACTGGATTGCTTCGTCGCTATGCTCCTCGCAATGACGGACAATAAGTAACCATGCAACAACGTATCTAGTCTCCCCGTCATTGCGAGGAACATAGGGCCGCACGACGCAACAACACACAGTAACGTATCGAGTTTCCCTGTCGTTGTGGGGAGCATAGGGCGGCGCGGCGCAGTAATGCACGGTAGCGTATCGAGTCTCCCCGTCATTGCGAGGAACATAGGGCAGCACGACGCAACAACACACAGTAACGTATCGAGTCTCCCCGTCATTGCGAGGAGTGTAAGCGACGAAGCAATCCAGGAAAAAGGTGCTTGCTGAATAGCTGAATAAAAGATGATCCTATTCAATAAACCCGGACTAGAAAGATTCGTATAAGTGGCACTCTAGTGACTGGATTGCTTCGCGCCCTTTTGGTCGCTCGCAGTGACGGACGATAAGTAATCGCGTGATGTATATCACCACTTTGAATAACTCTGATTCAAACCCAAGGTTTACATCACCATAACCACTTCCGCACTAAAAAGGAAAAACTCGGGAGGTTCTTGTTGAGAGAATCGGGTTTACGGGTATTTTCCGTAAAGACTTCCTAGACGGAACACCGATTACACATTCAGCAAGCGGGGGCGCACCCGTTGCGTTTACTGTGAGTTAGCTTGCTTTTGTTTGTCCGCGTAGGGAAGTGACTTTAGCGTTGGTGTGTTTTTAGGTAGCGCTCACTACGAGACGGCGTAGCGTTTCGCTAACACCAGACCAGCAGCTACGAACCTAGCAGCTTCGCGTACCGCTGCGGCAGGGGTATCCGCCCCCGGCATCCAAGTGTGATCAATCTTGAGAGTGGCGGTGGTACCCCACCCGGACGCACGCGCGTAAGCCTGATCTAGCACGTCAGCAAACTGAACATTCATACCGAAAGCCAAAGCGGCGGCCAGATTGCCGTTGAAAAGCATCGAAGCGGCATCTGGTAGCAGTTGATGGGCTGCTAACGCGCTCAACCAATCGTGATACCGCGCTAACTGCTGCCGTGCTGCATGGCCTATTTCGCTGCGGTCATGTTGCATCTTTGCCAAAGTGACGATGAGTAAACCGCTGCCGGTGAGCAGCACTCCGCCTGTTATGCCGGGGATTGGTAGCGTATTCATGCCTATGATGATGCCGGTGGCGAGCGCCACCAGCCCCAGCAACACTAAACTTCCTCCAATTTTTCCCCAGTGACTCTCAGCGGTGGGAACAAACCATCCGGTAGTGTCCGCATCGTGCTGTAGTGCGGCGATGGCAGAATCGACGACGGTATCGTCTGCTAACAGCGAGTCAAGAGTTCGGGTGTCGCCAGCTACGAATGGTGTCTCGATGAGCGCCGTTTCGAATGTGCGTAGTGCATCGGCTGTTTTCGTGGTGCGGGTCAACCGCCAATGCCCGTCGGGGTTGGTAGGTGCGGAGATGGTGAGATAGCCGCGCGCCGCCAGATCTATCAAGGTGATTAGCAGATCATTAGCTCCGATGCGGCCATCGTCTAACACGCCAATCATGCCAGGAGTGGCCTGATCGGGTAAATGACGGTCGGTATCGCGTTGTAATAACCCCGGATTAAGCGCCGGAGGGAGTGGAACCGCCGGGGTGGCGTACCGAGCGCGATTCACCAGCCACACTCCAAGCGAACCGACAGCGACAGCGCACCCGGTTGCTAGAAGCGCCCACTGCACAATATCAACGGTATCCATGGGTCCATAGTTTCAGATCGGAGCGAGAACCAGTTTCAAGCAAGATTAACATGGGCGCATCGTTATGTTCACCGCCACCATCGGCTGGCTCATGGCTTTCCTCCTTGGGGTTCATTTGTGGGCTAAAGCAGCGCGTGAGGGGTGTAACGGGCGGCTTCGGGGTGACGCGAAATCACATCCGACACTTTGGCTACCACGTTATTGATCTGGGCGGCAGCGGTTCCAGTGAGTTCAAGCGGGGCGCTTACCAAGGCATCCAGTTCAGTGCGCGTGAGACCGAGTGGTGATGCACTCAGCCGGTCAAAGAGGTCATTTACGCTGCGACCGGTTGCTCTGGCATCCAGTGCCGAAGCGATAGCTGCCGTTTTGATGATCTCGTGAGCGAGTTCGCGTCCAGTGCCCTGTTTCACCGCTGCCATTAGGATTTTTGTGGTGGTGAGGAACGGTAAGTAGCGCGTCAGTTCGGTTTGGATAGTGGCGGGAAAAGCCCCAAATCCGGCTAGCACGTTTAGGAACGTCTCAAACACTCCATCGATGGCATAGCACGCATCGGGTAACGCTACTCGACGCACCACTGAGCACGATACGTCCCCTTCGTTCCACTGATCTCCGGCGAGTTCCCCCACCATATTTGCATATCCGCGCAGCACCACTGCGAGACCGTTTATGCGTTCGCAACTTCGGGTGTTCATCTTATGAGGCATCGCGGACGACCCCACTTGCCCCGGCAAAAATCCTTCGGTGACCAGCTCATTTCCTGCCATTAACCGGATAGAGGTAGCCAAATTGGACGGTGCGGCTGCGGTAAGCACCAGCGCGGACAACACGTCCCAGTCAAGGGAACGCGGATACACTTGCCCCACCGAAGTGAACATATTATCGGGGGAAAACTCTAACGCGAGCGCTATTCGGTGTTCCAACTTGGCAACCTTGGTGGCATCACCGGCAAACAAATCCAGCATGTCTTGTGCGGTGCCGACCGGCCCTTTGATTCCCCGCAGTGGGTAGCGTTCCAACAACTCGCTCAACCGGGTATAAGCGACGAGCAGTTCATCGGCGCAGTTTGCGAACCGTTTTCCTAAAGTGGTGACTTGTGCGGCTACGTTATGAGTGCGTCCCGTGATCGGCTGCGCGCCGTAGCGCACCGCCAGCTCAGCCAACTGCGCCAGCGCCGCCACCACTTTGTCGCGCACACAACTAATGGCCTGTTTGAGTTGTGCTTGTTCGATATTTTCGCTGAGGTCACGGCTGGTCATGCCTTTATGGATATGTTGGTAACCCGCCAGCGCGTTGAACTCTTCGATGCGAGCTTTCACGTCATGTTTGGTGAGCTGTTCTCGCTCGGCGATGGAGTCGAGACGCACATCAGTTATCACAGATTGATAGGCGGCGATAACGGTAGCTGGGTCGTCTGGTGCGAACTCCACGCCGAGATCATGTTGCGCTTGCAGCACCACTAACCACAGTTTGCGTTCAGCGATCACTTTATGCACCGGCGACCAGATGTTGCGCATCCGCTCGGACGCATATCTGGCGGCCAACACGTTTGGCACAGCTTCACTCATTATGGTTCGCGCTTTCTAGTCGTTATCACTGTATGCGCTGTCGGTTAGCAACTGGGCGATAGCCGTCAACTGCTCCGGTGCAGCGATGTCCTGACGGTAGAACCCGGATGGGAAGTCAACGGCATCAGCCAACTTGTATGCGGCCTGTCGCGCTGCTGCTATATCGGTTCCGGTGCCAACGGACACTAGCACTCGGCCACCGGTAGCTACTAGTTCGGTGGTACTTTGCGATGCCGAGCAGGTTTTTGCGATGTCACACGGTATTGGGCTATCGCTAGTTGCCAATTCGGCGGCGTTCCATCCGGTGCTTGCATGAATCATATGAGCAGTGCTGGTGTCACGCGGCAATTTAAGATGACCATTTTTTGTAGTGAGTTCACCCGGGTAACCGTTAGCTGCCAGCACCACACCCACGCAAGCGCCATTTCGCCAACGCAGTTCGTCAACTTCGTCTAGCGTGCCGGTGGCGGCTGCATACAGTAACTGCCCCAGCGGGCTAGCCAGTAGCGGCAGAATCACCTCAGTTTCTGGGTCTCCGAAACGGGCGTTGAACTCCACCACTTTGAGCCCGTACGACGTGAGCGCTAGACCACAGTAGAGCAGCCCGATGAACGGTGTGTTTCGGGCAGCCATCCGGCGAATTGTCGGTAATGCTACCTGCGTCATCACTTGTTCACTGAGGTTTGCTGGTGCCCACGGCAGCGGACAGTACGCGCCCATGCCGCCAGTGTTAGCGCCAGTGTCGTGTTCTCCCACTCGTTTAAAATCTTGCGCCGCCAGTAGCGGAAGTGCAGTTTTGCCATCAGTGATGACGAACAAGCTCACTTCGGGGCCGTCCAGATACTCCTCAATCACTACCCGACCGCAAGCAGTGGCGTGCGCCAGCGCCGCAGCGCGATCTGTGGTGACTAGCACCCCTTTACCGGCTGCCAGGCCATCATTTTTCACCACATACGGCGGGCCGAAAATGTCGAGCGCGCTCGCTGCTTGCCTAGGATTATCGCACACCTGACATGCAGCGGTCGGCACTGCCGCCTCATCCATGATGCGCTTGGCGAACGCCTTAGAACCCTCCAGGCGAGCCGCTTCTTCAGAAGGGCCGAAGCAGGCGATACCAGCGGCTCGCACCGCATCAGCCACCCCAGCTACTAATGGAGCCTCCGGGCCGATCACCACAAGATCAACGCCGAGTGTTCTGGCTAGTTTGGCGACAGCCGCGCCATCTAGGATATTTAACGGATGGTTGCAGGCAAAGTTAGCAGTACCCGGATTGCCGGGAGCAACGTGAACTTTGCCCACTGTGGGGTCTTGGGCGATAGCTAAAGCCAATGCGTGCTCACGCCCGCCGGAACCGATAATCAATACATTCACGAATTGAGTCTACCGAGTACTTTCTCGGTGGCGGCGTAACTTAGTGGGATAAAACCGCGTGTTAACGCTACCGCCCGAAAATTTGGTTCGCGAGCAGCTAGTTGAAAACCCCGACGGATTAACATGGGGATGGGTTTGCGGTGCTGAGCCACATCACGACGAAAGCGGCGCAACCAGTTACCAATTCGGTTGCGCTCAACCCAGATTGGGGTGACATCCAAACCGCGAGCCAGGCAAGGATGTAACAGTTCAGTGGCAAACACGCCTTCGGCGATGATAGCGGTACCGCATGGCGGTAAATCGAGTTGACGAGTGCCAATAACTCGGGACGTACTGATGTCATATGCGGGCACTGTAGCAGTTCCGGTGCTTGTCAATGCCGCTAATGCATCGGCAGCAGCTGCGGAATCCCAAGTGAGCGGGTCATCCCAATCAATGAATCCTCCGGGCGCACGGGGCATGTCCGGGGCATCTTCGGCGAGGTAGAAGTCGTCTAGCTCCAAAACGAACTGCCCGGAACGGTGGGCGAGTCGTGATTTACCGGAACCGGACGGGCCAGCTAGTAGAAACACTTGCTTGCCGTCCTGCACGCAGCCGAGTCTAGACGATTAAGCGTTATAAGAAAATGTTTTTACCAAGACGACGATCCGCCGCCGCCAAATCCGCCGCCGCCCCCACCGGAACCGCCGAAGGAGAATCCGGAACCGCCACTCATGGCAGCCGACTGTCCAGAGTGTGCATATTCGCTAGCGGAACTGATCATGTTCTGTAAGGAACCGCTCATCGCTACTAACCCTTCAGAGAAGTTGTTGAAAGAGCCTCTCCCATACGTCCCATAGCCGTAGTACCAGTACGGTGTGATGGTGTACGCACCTTGTGCGGCAAGAGTGGCGAAGACGGCAGTCCAACGCTCAACGCAACCGAAAATAATCGCCCACGGCAAGTATTCGCTGAAAATATCCTGACCGTCCTCCCATTTGATCTGATCCGCTTCCGCAGTGTTGAGGTACTCTTTGAAACCGTCAAGTTGTGCATTGACAGCCGACCCGAGAGCGGTACGGTTGGATACTTTGGCGGCGTTGAAAAGCCCGAACAACCCGATGAGCACTAACGCCGCGCCCCACATGCCGACACCGGTAGCGCGTGCCGACAAGATGGCAAGCACCCCAACTCCTGCTACGGCGATGCTTAACAGTGCGAATAAACTTTTTGTCGCCCCGGGTGTTCCCCGGAACCAATGACGTTTTCTAACAACTTGAGTGTTGAGCAACTGTCCAACTCCGCGGATTTTTTGAAAAGACGACTTGCGCTGCAACTCGGCCTTGAGACTGCGAGTGAAGCCCGCTCGGTCTTGCCGGAACACCTGCATTAAAGCGGATTCATACTGGTAACCTTGGAACGGTTTATCGGTGCGAGTGAGCGACCAATCTTTGTCGGCGACACTGGAAATTACATAGTAACCGCGCACTGCTAGGTCTACTAGGGTGGCGCTGAGAGCCGTCGTATCAAAACCGGTGTCGGCGGAACCTCCATGTTGTAGTACGCTCGCCTCGCCTACACGTACTTCGCGTGGCGGAGTGAACTGGATGGGTACCCTATCGTATGAGCCTGGCCCAGTGGGTACCGCGTGCATATTTGGCGGAATGTTGCCGGGGGTTTGGCCGAGATAAATATGGTCGGAACCAAATCTGCGTCTTGCCCATCCAAAAAGGGAAACACCTACGAGCAGCAGTGCGGCGGCTCCGCCAGTGTGCAGCGGTGTCACTGCGAGCACCTGCGCCAAACTCCAGTATTCGCCATACTCCGGGGTGTAGTTGAAAGTGCCTGCCGGATAGCCGAAAACCACCTGCAACCCCTGACCGGGTTGCAACGTTGCGGTTCCACAAGTTGCTTGCGCGCCGGTGAGAGTACTTTCGGTTTTGGTGGCAAAGTTTGTGCCATAGAAACATTCAGCACGTAAGATCGTCGCGGGGCCGTCGGTGATAGTGACACGCGGTTGCACGATAGTCATATCGCCCTGGTTGCCGATGGCGTTCCAGTTCACTTCGTCCAATCCGCTCTGCGCATTGCTGGGGGAAATTAGTCCGCGCACGCTGTATTTGATGACATAACTTTGCACATCGCTATAGAAAGTGTTCTCGTCACCGATTTGATACGTGAGTGTTGCGTCCCCCTGCCCGTAGTGGATGGTGGTGTTGGCTCCGGTGGGGCTGGTGATGCGGAAGTTGCTGTAGGTCAGAATGCGATATTTGTTAGAGTCCGGTAACTGCATCTGGTTGATGAAAGTGAACACTGGCCCGCGTCCGCGACTTTTAGTGAAATCAAGATCAACGTACATTGTCACATCAGCGGTGCCATTTTCATTGAGCGCTATTTCGATGTCATAGCGGGAAAATATGCGTTCGGTGTCGGCCAGTGCAGGCGAGCGCTGAGTCAGCGAGAACAGTACGGCGAGCAAAATAGCGAACCCGACAGCGAGACGTTTCATGGCGTAAGTCTAATGTTTTCGTAGGCCAGTGAATGACGTGGATGAGGTTCATGCTAGCCGTTGTACCCCAAGGCTGCCGCGATGTCGATCCAGAGAGCATCCAGCGTGGCCTGGGCGGCGGCACGCGCGCCAGTTAAATCGGCGTTAGATTCTGCAATAGATCGACGAGCTTCCAGATAGCACTTCAATTTCGGCTCGGTGCCGGATGGGCGAACTACCGCATGTATGGTTTCACCGGTGAACTCGATACCATCCGTGGGAGGTAACGCGCCGCCTGCGACATTAAGGTCGTTAACCTGTACCGTTTCTTTGCCGAGTAGCGCAGGCGGGTTCGCGCGTAACCTTGCCATCATGTCGGAAATCAACGCTAACTCTTTCACTCGAATAGCTACCTGCGTGGTGGAGTGTACGCCGTAACGTCGTTCAATCTCGTCCAGGCGGTCAGTGATGCTTAGACCCGCCGCTTTTAGTTCGGCAGCAAGTTTGAGTACCAGCAGTGAAGCAGAGATGCCATCCTTGTCTGGCGTGAACTGCGAATCGCAGCAGTAACCGATGGCTTCTTCGTATCCGAACGCCAGGTTAGGTACCCGACCAATCCATTTGAATCCGGTGAGGGTGCGTTGAAATTCGCGGCCATTAGCGGCGGCCATGTCGCTAAGCAAAGTTCCAGAAACTAACGAGTTGGCAAACTTGCCAGGAGTGCCGCGCCGCATCACATAATCGCCTAATAGCGCGCCTAGTTCGTCGCCGGTTAGTCGTCGCCACCCATCAGCGCAGCACACTGCGACGGCGCAACGGTCAGCGTCTGGATCGGTAGCTATCGCAATGTCGGCGGCAGTGCTGCGAGCTAACTCGATGACCAGTTCCATTGCGCCTTTCTCCTCAGGGTTTGGGAAAGCAACAGTGGGAAAATCTGGGTCGGGTTGTTGTTGCGCAGCGACGATAGCAGGTGCCGGGAAACCCAAATCCGATACCACTTGACGCATCACATCACCACCGACGCCATGCATTGGGGTGTATGCCCATTTTAGGTTGGAGATACCGAGGAGAGCGTTCTCGGTGGTGTTATGTTCAGCGCTGTTGAGGGCGGAGAGAGTGGGGGGAATGGTGCCGACGGTGTCACAGCGGGCATCGCTTATGGCATCGAGTTTGGCGGCAGCGGTTATCTGGGCGCACTCCGAGTCGGAGTTAGCAGGTTCGAATTCGGTGGTTAGGTGCGCTGGTTCGTGCAGTAACTGCACCAGTCGGGCGCTGTATGCCGTTACCAGTTCCGAACCGATAAGAGAATATTCGTGAGAGCGAAGAACTGTTGACAGTGGACGCGCCGCTACTTGGGCGATTTCTGCGGCGATTTCGGTGTCTGTGGGGGAAATGATTTGAGAACCATCACCGAGATATACCTTGTAACCGTTGTCGCTCGCCGGATTATGTGACGCGGTGACGACAACTGCCGCCACGCATCCGAAATATTTGATGCCGAATGCTATCACTGGGGTTGGAGTGTATTTCTCAGTAAGTAATGCTTGGAAACCCGCGGCGGCTAGCACCTCTGCGGTATCGCGGGCGAACACATCGGAGTTATGTCGGGCATCATATCCGATAAGTACTTTGCCGCCTTTGAGTTCGCGCGCCACCAGCCATGCCGCAAATCCAGCAGCCGCTTGCGTCACTACTACCCGATTCATGCGAGCTGAACCGTAGCCGATAGCGGCGCGTAAACCTGCCGTTCCGAAAGTGAGTAATCCGGCAAAAGCGCTTTCGAGTTCGGCAAGGGCAGCAGTATCCCCCTGCTCGGCTTGCGCAAGCGATTTTTGCAGTGCGGCGCGCGTTGCGGCATCGGGGTCTTGCGCCAGCCAGTTTTCAATTTGTTGCATCAGTTTCTTAAGGATCGTCATGTCGGCTTCTTTGCAGGTAGAACAGTGTTTGTTGTTGCGCAGGTTGTGATTATTTATCGCTGGTTAATGGGCATGTTGTTCAGTTCCTAATTCGTTGTTTCAGTTTCTATCATGGCGCACGTTTCTTTTTAATAAGTTGAATTAAGTTGAATAAGTTGAGATATATCTGTTGCGTTTGTGAGTTAATCGTCAAAGTTGACGGTGACTGCGATACGTTCAAGCGTTGTCGCTAACAGCGCTGCTAGGCGTGGCCCGGCTTTACGCCCAGCGGCAATCACTTCGGCATGGTCGAGTTTTGTTTCGGTTACCCCGGCGGCGAGGTTCGTCACCAGTGAAAGCCCTAACACTCTCAGCCCACAGGCGCGGGCGGCGATCACTTCGAGCGTGGTGGACATTCCTACTAAGGTAGCCCCCATGATGCCAGCCATGCGCACTTCCGCGACAGTTTCATACGCTGGGCCGGCGAACTGCGCATATACCCCTTCTGGCAATGCTGGCTCAATTTCGTGTATCAACTGACGCAGCTGCGGGTCGTACGCCGTCGACATATCGATGAACATCGGCCCGTGCAGTGGGGTAGTTCCAGTTAGGTTAATGTGATCGCGTAACACCACCACTTGTCCGGGGTTCCATGAAGTGTCCAGCCCGCCACATCCGTTGGTGACGATGAGCACTTTGGCTCCAAGTTCTGCGGCGGTGCGCACCCCATGCGCCACTGCGTGCGCGCCACGTCCCTCATAGAAGTGTGTGCGACCGGTATAAGCAAGCACGGTGCGCCCCGCGACATTCGTCAAAATCGCTTCGCCGCCATGTCCTGCGACCACCGGACGACTAAAACCGGTGAGTTCGTCAAGTGGCAGCGCGGCGATTCTTTCCCCTAGCTGGTCTACCCCACTCGCCCACCCGGAGCCTAGTATCACCGCGATGTCTACCCCCGGAATACCAGCCCGGCGGCGAATCTCGTCTGTGGCATCGGAAGCGAGGTCTGAGTAGTTTGTAGCATCAGGAGTCATGTTTCCATTGTGGCATCTATCACCCTGCGTTCGCTTGTTGAAACTGGCAGTCGGTTCAGTGTCGTAAATGCTTTTGAAGTAACTGATAGAGCTGGCTTGCTGGCGCAACATTGCACTGCTCGGGGGTAGCAAGCAATAATTTGTTGCGACGCTAAGAACAGATAAACGGTGGCGATGCTCTTTGTTGACAGTTGACGGCTATCTTAAATGTTGGTAGCTGAAAGGAAATGAGCGATGAGTGAGACGAACGCCAAAGCAGCGACGCAAGTAGTGCGAGCCGGGTTGGGAGCAGATAAACAGTTTAATGCTGTGGTGGCACCGATCTATCTGTCTACAACGTATGGTTTTAATGGGTTAGAAGGGCGCGGGCAGTTTGATTATTCTCGTTCCGGTAATCCCACTAGACAGCAGTTGATCAATGCTCTTGTTGGGTTGGAGGGTGGTGCTGGCGGTGACGCTACTAGTACTGGCATGGGTGCGGCGGGAGCGCTCGCGCATCGGGTGCTTCGGCAAGGCGATCTGGTGTTCGCGCCACATGATTGCTACGGCGGTACCTGGCGGTTGTTTACTGCGCTTGCTGATTCGGGTTTTATTGAGGTGGCTTTTATAGATCTCAGCGCTGCTGATGCGCAGGCTCTTATTGCGGCGCGACATCCGAAGTTGGTGTGGGTGGAGACTCCGTCCAACCCACTTTTGCGCATCACGGACATCGCCGCAGTAACCGAAGCGGCGCACGCGGTGAACGCAGTGGTGGCGGTTGATAACACGTTCATGTCTCCGATACTGCAACGTCCCTTAGATTTCGGTGTTGACTACGTTGTTTACTCAACCACGAAGTACATTAGCGGGCATTCAGATGTTGTCGGCGGAGCGATCATTGCCGCCACTGTCGAAGATGCGGAGCAAGTGCATTGGTGGTGCAACACCCTAGGCGTGACGGCAAGCCCGTTCGATTCATACCTCACCATGCGCGGGTTGCGCACTATGGCGGCTCGGATGGCGCTACATAACAGTAACGCTGAAAAACTGGTGGCTGCGGTGAGTGGGCATCCAGCTATCAAAGCGTTGTACTGGCCGGGGTTAGTTTCGCATCCGGGGCATGAATTGGCTGCGAAACAGCAACGTAGTTTCGGCGCGATGTTGAGTATTGACGTGGGTTCGTTTGCGGCGGCGACTACGCTGTGCGCTGCGCTGAAATTATTCACACTCGCCGAATCTTTAGGTGGGGTGGAATCGCTAATCTGTTCCCCCGCCACGATGACTCACGCCGCGATGCCAGCAGCAGTACAAGCGGCTGCGGGCATCACGCCAGGCTTGTTGCGGCTATCGATTGGTATTGAAGATTCCGCCGATCTGATTGCTGATCTTGGCGCAGGGTTAGATCAGGTAGTGGCTTGCGGAAATCGGGCAGCGTGTTTGGGGTGACTTTTCAAAAAAATCAGGGGTATAAGGCCAAAAACCAACGTGCGATTTGGCTGGCGTACCGCCGGGGGGTGAGGAGATGATTCCAAGTAACGCTGCGATTAGGCGACGTAGTGCTCTCGTTAACTCCGGGAATAGTGTGTACTGGCTAGGTCTGCTGCTTGTGTTACTCATAGCGATCGGGCTGTTAGGTTGTAGTGACAATGCGGTACCGCCGTCACCCCCAGCATCCCCCACTGCGCCGGTGGTGATTCCCGACGGCGGACAACTGCTTAGCGGCTACAGTCTAGAGAATGCTCCGTATGGATTCACCGTACCTGCTGACCTCAAACCCACTATCAAAATTGATCAGAAGAATCTAGTGACGTTGGGTCTCAGCCCGGCCGATGGGATGCTGACGCATGACTATCTCATGCGGCACTTGAACACGATGGGGTTCAGCGTGGATGGAAGCAGCGCAGATTCTTTAATTTTCCATGACGCGCATTGGCAAGGAGCACTCACTGTCACTGTCGAGACGGCGGCGCTCACACTGCGTCTCGTGAAGTAGTTATACACCTGCAATCGCATACCATGCCGCCCGGTGCCGTTAGCGTCACCATCGAATCATGCTGCGGTAACTGTTTGTTCAATCTGCGCTTTTACGTTATCTAGCCAGGCTTGGCAGGTGGCCGCTAGGGAAACGCCGCGTTCCCAAAGCTTTATTGACTCGGCGAGTGGTGCTTGTCCAGCTTCGAGTTGGGTTACCACCTCAATGAGTTCGGCGCGGGCTTGCTCGTAGCTGGGTTCGGGTGCGCTGGGAGTGTTGGAGGTGTTGGGTGCGGCAGGTATGGTTTTCTTCGGCATAATCATTTCTCTTTCACAGTTGCGCCGAGCTGTCCGTCGGCGAGGTGTATATGTAAGGTGTCACCAATTTTGACGTGAGACACCGAGGTGATCGATTTGGTGTTTGGCGTAGTCAGGATGGCATATCCGCGTTCTAAGGTGGCTTGTGGGCTGAGGGTATGCATTCGGGCGGTCATGGTGTCAATATTGGTGCGCTCATTAGCTACTATGCGAAGAATAGTGGCGTTGAGGCGGGCGTGTAGGGCGCTCAACTGTTCTGCGTGTATCACAAACCCGGCGAGCGGATTTGTGAGCACCGGGCGGGAACGCAGTTGATCTAAAGTGGATTGCTCATTACGTAGTCGGCTTTGAATAGTGCCGTGTAATCGGGTGAGTGCGGTGTTGATGAGTTGATGCTCTGCGGCAGCGTCAGGCACGATACGTTTTGCGGCATCGGTTGGAGTGGACGCTCTGAGGTCAGCTACAAAATCTAAAATTGGAGTATCGGGTTCGTGTCCGATGGCGGAGACTACCGGGGTGCGAGCGGCGGAGACGGCACGTATCAGCCTTTCGTCAGAGAAAGGCAGCAAGTCTTCTAGTGAACCGCCGCCCCGCGCGATTATGATGACATCAATGGCGGGGTTGGTATCTAGTTCGTTGAGTGCGCTGCTGACATCAGCAGCGGACTGGGGGCCTTGCATCAACGCATGTCGTGTGACGATGGTGGCGTTTGGCCAGCGGAGTAGCACATTGCTTTTGACATCCCGTTCGGCTGCTGAGTTCGCTCCGGTAATTAGCCCGATACCGCCGGGCAGGAACGGTAACGGCTTTTTGAGAGTTGGGGAAAACAACCCCTCGGCTTGTAGTTTACGTTTCAATTGTTCTAGCATGGCGAGCAGCCGTCCCTCGCCAGCGATGCGGATTTCGTCGCATTCGAAGCTCATTGACCCGCGTTCCACATACACCCGCGGCTTCAAGTGGGCTATTACGGTGGTGCCTTCGGTGATCGGCCCTGCGGCATCAAGCACAAACGCGGTAATGGTGAGCGCTGCTGAGATATTACGAGCCGTGTCACGTAGCGTTAGGAACTGGGTGGGTGCGGCGCGGCGTTTCACCTCGATTACTTGCGCCTCTACCCAAATCCACCCTAAGCGGTCTATCCATCCGGCTATCGACTCGACTACATGTCCCAGCGATTCTGGAGTTTCTGGAGCCGTACCAAGACGTGCGATGGTCATGGTTCTAGGTTACCTGCTTACTTGTTTTGTTGAAGCTGGTACCCGATCAGAATGTTGGTTTTTTAACGTTAGCTAAACTGGAACGTATGGCCGATAAGCGTGTGTTACTAGCGGCACCTCGCGGATACTGCGCGGGTGTAGATCGCGCGGTGCGTACTGTTGAACTGGCACTTGCTAAGTGGGGGGCACCGGTATATGTACGCAAACAAATTGTGCATAATCGGCATGTGGTGGCCAGCTTGACGGCTCTGGGAGCGGTGTTCGTCGCCGAGATTTCTGACGTGCCGCGTGGTGCGGTGTGTGTGTTCTCGGCGCATGGCGTGTCTCCTACGGTGCGAACAGCAGCTGCGGCGCGTGGGCTGAAAGTGGTGGATGCCACATGTCCGTTGGTCACAAAAGTACACAATGAGGCAAAACGTTTCGCAAAAGCTGGGCTACCGATTTTGCTTATTGGCCATGCTGGGCACGAAGAAGTCGAAGGTACTATGGGGGAGGTGCCGGGCGGTTTCATGCTGATTGAGAAACCCGAAGATGGGGATGCTCTCGACCTGCCTACTGCTGCCCCGGTAGGGTGGCTCACCCAAACCACTCTCAGCGTGGATGAGACGCGAGACACAGTTGCCAGATTGCGAGAACGTTTCCCTAATCTGGTGGATCCGCCCAGCGAAGACCTGTGTTACGCCACACAGAACCGACAAGCGGCAGTGCGAGAACTCGCCAAGCAAGCCGATGTGGTCATCGTTGTAGGGTCGGCGAACTCGTCCAACTCAGTACGGTTAGTGGAAGTAGCGTTAGCTGGTGGCATCAGGGCAGCCTATCGAGTGGACGATGCCACCGAAATTAACCCGCTCTGGCTGACGAATGCTAATACGGTTGGGGTTACTAGCGGCGCTTCGGTGCCAGACAGGCTAGTCACCGGGGTGTTAGAGCGTCTTATCGAGTTGGGTTGGCCGCAGGCGGTAGAAGATCGTGTTGTCACTGAAACGCTCAGTTTCACCTTACCGTCAGAAGTGCGTTAGTTGTTGAGCTAAGCCCTATGGTGAGCTATTACTCAAGGCATTCTTAAGCGTGTTCTTAAAGCGCGCCGATAATGCTGTTTCTTTGATTGTTCGTAAGGAACGCTGTAGCAGTGCAGTGTGGGTGATGAGGTTGCTTGTTAGGTAGGTGAGGTTGTGAGGAGCGTGTTCGATTATCCACGTTGTAGTTAGGGCTGTTCCTTGTCCCGGAGTGGAGCATTATGCGCTACAAACAAATCAATTGGTGTGACGGTGACCGAACACGCTGTTCCTTGTCTCGGAGTGGAGCATTATGCGCTACTTCCCAGTTGGAGGGTATTACTTGTTGGTTCAGCGACGATCTCTGTAGGTTTGGGTTCGCGCGGCTCGACAGCTACTGGCAATAATTCGTCTAGCGGGTCACCGGCTACTCCCAGTTGGTGCATCTGTCGCGCGGCGGGTAGCAAACGTCCTTCAAACGAACCTACAGTTTTATTGTAAGCATCGACAGTTTGTCGAATATTACGACCTAACCCAATGAATGCGTCCGTCATGGTGCCAGTGCGTTTGTAGAGTTCGGCACCGAGTTCACCGATGCGGCGCGCGTTATCGGCAAGAGCGTTCTGCTGCCACGAATAACCGATAGCTTTCAGCATCGCAATCAGCGTTGTTGGGGTAGCTAGCACAATGTTGCGCTCAAAGGCGTATTCGTAAAGAGTTGCGTCGTGGTAAAGCGCTTCCGCTGCCATCGCTTCATGGGGGATGAACAACACCACGAATTCGGGGGTGCCGCTGTCAGCGGTGAAGTAGTTTTTGTTAGATAGGCCGTCAATATGGGCGCGTACATGTTTAGCCACCCGTTTTAGTGCGACGTTACGTTCGGATTCCTCGTGTTTTTCGAGCGCATCAAGAAACGCCTGCATCGGCACTTTGGAGTCAACGAACACGAATCGGCCATCTCCTAACTCCACCCGAGCATCGGGGCGTATCGCGCGTTCATCAGCGTTATGTGACGAAAACTGCGTTGCGAAATCTACATGCTCTCGCATACCAGCGGCCTCGAACACGTTTTTGAGTTGCGCCTCCCCCCAAGCACCGCGAGTTTGTGGCTTGCTTAAGGCGGTAGCCAAGGCTTTCGTCTCGATTTGTAACTGCTCGCTTGCCGTCTTCACAGTAGAAACTTGAGCTTTTAACTCAGCATCCAGTGCGGCGCGTTGCTGCTGTGTTTTTGCTAGCTCGTTTTGCAGTTGCAGCAGGTTTTCTTTGACGGGGTTCAGCATCGCTTCGGTGCGTTCCAATCGCTGTTTGGCATCGGCTTCCACTTGAGCGCTCTGCTCTTTGATGATGTTGGCTGATAGTTCTTTGAACTGGGCTTGAGCAGCTTCGCGGTCTTTGCGTGCGTCCGCCACTAAAGTTTTGGCAGCTTCCCGTTCTGCGAGCGCGGTGGCGGTTGCAGAGCGGGCGGTCGCCACCTCTGCGCGTGCTTTCTCAGCTTCGGCGCGCCATGCGGCCGCTTCGGCCTGAGCGGTAGCTACGTCAGTTCGCAACTGTGCTGTTTCCAACTTCGCCGCAGTTACGTCAGCCCGCCAATGCTCAGCGTCCGCTCTGGTCTCTGCTGATTTTGTTCGCGTTGTTGACCCGGCGAACAGCCAAGCAATCAAGGCACCAAGTAGCGCGCTTGCGATGGCGATTATCGCAACCCAGTAAGAATCCATGTGCTCAATCATGGCAGGCAGCACTGACATTTTCATCTGGAAGTAACCATCTGAACCCTTGTTCGGCGAATGTTCGCTAATTCGTGGGGGGTGTTCTCTGACGCTAGGCTGGATTCGTGGCATTAACTATCGGAATCGTCGGCCTGCCAAATGCGGGCAAATCCACTCTATTCAATGCGCTCACTCGCAATAATGTGCTAGCGGCTAACTATCCGTTTGCCACCATTGAACCGAACGTCGGCATTGTTGGGGTGCCTGATTCGCGTCTCAAAGTGCTTTCTGACATGTATCACAGCGAACGTATAGTGCCGGCTACGGTAACGTTCGTCGATATTGCGGGTATCGTCAAGGGGGCATCGCAGGGTGAGGGCATGGGTAACGCATTCTTAGCGAACATCCGTGAAGCAGATGCCATCTGCCAGGTGACTAGGGTATTCATAGACGACGATGTGACGCATGTGGCCGGAACTCTCAACCCGGTGTCAGATATTGAAACTGTAACAACGGAGTTGATTCTCGCTGATTTGCAAACCTTAGAAAAAGCGTTGCCAAGGTTGCAGAAAGAATCGCGTATCAAAAAGGAGTCACGATCTAAGTATGAAGCATGGTTGCAAGCGTATGAGGTTCTTTCGACTGGTCAGACGGTTTTCGCCGCCGGGCTTGACCCGTTGCCGTTACGTGATTTGTGGTTACTTACTGCCAAGCCGTTTATTTATGTTTTTAACTGCGATCAAGACGAGCTTATTGATGCTGCGCTGCATACCCGAATGAGTGCTGTGGTTGCTCCTGCAGAGGCAATTTTTTTGGATGCCAAGTTTGAGGCGGAGCTAACCGAGATGAGCGCGGAAGAAGCTGCGGAGTTCCTTACTGAGATGGGGGTGAGCGAATCGGGTTTAGATAAGCTAGCGCGGGTTGGGTTCACCACTTTGGGTTTGCAGAGTTTCTTAACCGCTGGTCCTAAGGAATCTCGTGCTTGGACAGTGCATCAGGGGTGGACGGCTCCCGAAGCTGCGGGAGTTATTCATAGCGATTTTCAGCGAGGTTTCATCAAGGCTGAGATCGTGAATTACGCCGATCTGGTGGAGCTTGGTTCAACTGCTGCCGCTAGGGCGGCCGGAAAGGCGCGCATTGAGGGTAAAGATTATGTGATGCGTGATGGGGATGTGGTGGAGTTTCGCTTCAACATATAAGGCGCTGTCAAAGACGTATTCTAGTGGTAGTGGTTGCAACGTTTGAAAGAATCAGTCCTGAGACAAGACACACCCCAAAAAGTTTGCGGGGGGGGGGGGGGGGGGGGGT
>JAIRZI010000088.1 GCA_031267295.1 Propionibacteriaceae bacterium
CCGATAGTTACCTCCGAACCCTTAGCAATACCCCGTTCCAACACATAGTGAGCGAATACTCTTAGCCCATTGCCACAAATCTCAGCTACTGTGCCGTCGGCATTGCGGTAATCCATGCACAGCACATCCGGCGCACCTTGCCACCCCAGTAGGTGAGCACCGTATGTCACCCGCAGCACCCCATCGGCACCCACCCCAGCCCGGCGCTCGCATAATAATCGCACTTCATCCGGGGTGAGTTCAGGATCGCCAGTCAGCGCCTCAACGATCACAAAATCGTTGAGCGCCCCATGACCTTTCGCATAAGCAACACGCACTAACCCATTCTCCCACGTCTTTCAAGACGAGAACCCTTCGTCTCAGCTGACCATCTCAGAGAAACATCCCCGCCACTTAACGCCCTCCTGCCCCATAACAGAAGTGACAGGAAGTGACAGGAAGTGACAGGATATGACAGGATATGACAGGAAGTGACAGGATATGACAGGAAGTGACATGCCGTTGCAAGACGAAGTAACTACTGCTGTTGAACAAGCGCGGCGCTTCGGTACGGACACCACCGCAGTAGAGATCAAAAAGGCATCTGGCGGGGTGCCGAAAACGTTAGCCGAGACCGTATCTGCTTTCGCTAATGGTAACGGTGGATTGATCATCCTCGGTTTGGATGAGCGAGCTGGGTTTGCCCCCGTATCCGTAAACGTGAAATCACTCGCTGATGCCCTAGCCGGTGTGACAGCCGATAAAGTGGAACCCGCCATCAGAACGCACATCGAGATAGTGGAAGTGGAGGGAGCAGCAGTGGTAGCTGCCGCCGTTCCACCCCTTGACCAGAAAATGCGGCCTTGCTATGTAAAAACTCAAGGCATGGAACACGGTTCTTACATTCGCACTCATGATGGTGATCGTCACTTGACCTCATATGAGATACACCTACTGGTATCCGGACGCGGACAACCCCAGGATGATGGCGTTCCCGTTGCGGGTGCGACACTGGACGATCTTGATAACTCAGCGTTGGAACACTTAGTTGCTCGATTCAGAAATCGACGCGGCTCTGCTTTTGAACACATCAAGACCGCAGATGTTTTACGCATGGCAGGTGTGTGCCCTAGAGGTAGCACCGGCAATCAAGTAACACTCGCTGGGTTATTGGTATTAGGTCGTTACCCACAAGAGTTTTTCCCGCAGCTAAATGTCACTTTCGTGTCATATCCCACAACGGATGGGCGAATGATGGCTGACGGTACCAGATTCTTGACCAACGAAGCCATCGATGGGTCAATCCCCGAGATGATAACAGGTTTAGTGGACGCAGTAACGCGCAACATGACTCGCCGTAGTGTCATGGTTGATATTGGGCGCGAAGATCGTTGGGAGTATCCGCTGGAGGTAATTCGAGAGTTGACGGTCAATGCACTGATGCACCGCGACTACCACCCGCTCGCTCAAGGCACACAAGTGCGAATCGAAATGTACCCCGACCGGTTAGTTTTCAGTAATCCAGGTGGTTTATATGGTGCAGCTACGCCGAACGAACTACTACAGGGCGCGTTATCGTCGTCTCGAAATGCTGTGCTTGCCCGACTTTTGGAAGACGCTGAACTGCCACACACCACCCGCTCGGTTTGTGAAAACCGTGGCAGTGGTCTGATGATGGTCGCCACAGAACTTGCCGCCGCTGGTCTCGCTGCTCCAATTTTTCGCCCGACAGTTGGCCATTTCACGGTCGAACTGCGCAACGTCTTAACTGAACAACCAATCCGCATTGTTACTCCTAATGAAATAGCTCAAGCTGATTCCGCGAAAAGAATCTTGGATGCGCTTAGCAACGGTTCCAAGACAACAGCTGAACTCACGGAAACAGTTGGCCTAAGCGGGTCTGGAGTGCGTGCCCGGCTTCGTATTCTAGAAAACCAGAAGTTAGTCGCTCCCACCGAAAATCGCTTTAGCCGTACTGTGCGCTGGAAATTGACCAATCAAGACTCATCAAGGGGTGGCTTATTCAAGTAATCGTCTCAGTGCATAAGCAACAAAATTCGCAGGCTCTACCCACTCGATACGTGAATCGCGCTTAAACCAAGCTAACTGTTTACGAGAAAACTTTCGCGTGACAACCTTAGTGTGCTCTCGCGCTTCATCCGCAGTAGATAATCCGTCAAAATGAGCTAACACCTGCGCATATCCCAACGCTCGCGAAGCGGTTACCCCACTACGCAACCCCATGCCCTCCAGATGTCGCACCTCATCCAGCAACCCATCGTCCCACATGCGATCTACCCGCGCAGCGATTCGCTCAGTCACCACCTCTTGCGGTAAAGCCACCCCCAGTTGCACAACACCCGGCAGCGCATAGCGTGGATGGGGAAGATGAGACGTGAATTCGCCAGTCAACTCGACCACCTCCAAGGCGCGCACAATACGTCGCCCATTTCCGGGCAATATCCCCGATGCCGCCTGGGGAGAGAGCGCCGCCAACTCCCCCCACAACACCTCTGAACCCACCGCATCAAGCCGCGCTTGCCACTTGGCACGCACTGCTGGGTCAGTGCCCGGAAACTTCAGTTCGTCCAAAATGGCATGCATGTATAGCGCCGACCCACCAACCACAATAGCTATCGCGTTCCGTGCCTGTATTTCGGTGATTGCGGCACGCGCTAGGGTTTGGAACTCAGCGACAGTAGCCGTCTCAGTGATGTCCATGATGTCGATAAGATGATGCGGCACGGCAGCGCGCTGCGCTGCGGTGGGTTTAGCGGTGCCAATATCCATACCGCGATACACCGCCATCGAATCAGCGTTGACGATCTCCGCTTGCTGAGCGATCTCTGCGAGCTGTAACGCAAGCTGGATAGCAAGCCCGGATTTCCCCGATGCTGTCGCTCCAACGATAGCGAGGATACTCATGGTGCTAAGGATACGCCGCTTAATGACGCTCTCGCTCGCCATGCTGCGCCTAAATCATAGAATTATGCTTGCCAAATAGGTGTTGCATTCTCGAATAAGTTGGTAGCCCGAAAAAACAGCTTTCTTAATCCGCGCCTTGCACGATACCAGGACGTCCCGCGTTCGACATGCCAATCTCAGCGCGCTCCCGAGCTTCCCAAGCATCTCCGCCCGCAGTGCGAATCAACCCGGTGAGCGGGGCATCACAGATCAGATGATGCGGTGCAGCATAAGTTACCTGTACGGTAGCAATATCACCCGGGCGGGGTCGTTGCTCTACGGTATCCGGCAGAGCCACATGAATCAGCCGATTGTCGCGCGCGCGTCCGCTGAGCCGTCTAGTGCCAGCATCCTTGCGTCCCTCACCCTCAGCAAAAAGCACCTCAACGTCACGGCCCACTTGGCGCTGATTTTCTTCCCATGAAATCTCTTCAATGACGGCCACCAGCCGCTCATAGCGTTCCTGCACAACCGCATGTGGCACCTGATCTGGCATAGTAGCTGCCGGAGTACCGGGACGTTTAGAGTACTGAAATGTGAACGCCGCCGCGAATCGTGCCTGTCGCACTAAATCAAGAGTGGCTTCAAAATCTATATCCGTCTCGCCGGGGAATCCAACAATGATGTCTGTAGTGATGGCCGCATCTGGTAGCGCGCAACGCACGTCGTTTAAGATTCCTAAAAACCGCTCACGGCGGTAAGGGCGGTGCATACGGCGTAATACCTTGTCAGAACCGGATTGCAGGGGCATGTGTAAGCTGGGCATCACGTTCGGAGTCTCAGCCATCGCCGCAATGACATCAGTTGTAAAATCCTTAGGATGCGGGGACGTGAATCGCACTCTGCGTAGACCGTCAACCTCGCCACATGCCCGCAGTAGTTTAGCGAACGCCTGCCGCTCCCCCCGCTCCACACCATACGTATTGACGTTCTGGCCAAGTAACGTAATTTCTTGCACTCCAACCGCCACCAAAGCCCGCACCTCAGCCAGAACTGCTTCCGGTTCACGATCTGTTTCATGCCCGCGTAAATGAGGAACGATACAGAAAGTGCAAGTGTTGTTACAGCCGACGCTGATCGACACCCAAGCGGAGTACGGCGACTCGCGCCGGGTAGGTAGGTTGGACGGAAATATTTCCAACGCCTCTTTAATCTCAACTTGACTGGTGTGTTCCACTCGTGCCCGCTCCAGCAACACCGGCAATGAACCAAGATTGTTAGTGCCGAACACCACATCAACCCAAGGTGCCCGAGCTATCACCGTTGCTCTATCCTGCTGCGCCATGCAACCCCCAACAGCGATCTGCATTCCGGGATGTGCCGCTTTGACGGTGGCCATATGCCCTAAGTTCCCATACAGCCGGTTACCAGCGTTCTCCCGCACAGCACAGGTGTTGAACACCACCACATCAGCATCGGCTGGTACACCTGGCTGCGGTAATGTTTCGCTGGGTACAAAACCTGCAGTTTCTAGCACTCCGGCGATACGCTCAGAGTCATGCACATTCATTTGACAGCCATACGTCACTATTTGGTAAGTGTGTGGGTTGTTGGGTTGGGTTATGGTCATGGTTTTCTCTATGCTACCTGAGCGCTATGAGATTACGGGGGTTATCTGAGTGCTATGAGATTATGGGGGTTATCTTCCGAGTTTTTCCTTTTTAGTGTAGAAGTGGTTGTAGTGGTGTAAACCTTGGGCTTAAACCAGAGCTATTCAAGTGGTGATATACATCACGCGATTACTTATCGTCCGTCACTGCGAGTGACCAAAAGGGCGCGAAGCAATCCAGTTAATTAGAGTGTTATTCACCGCGGGTTGGTTGCACACTGTGAGGATATATACGCTCTTGCGTAACTACTCGTCGTCCACCACTGCGAACGACCAAAAGGACGCGAAGCAATCCAGTTACTAAAATGTCACCTATACGAACCTTTCTAATTCGGATTTATTGAACAGGATCATCTTTTTGTTCAGTGGTTACCTTTTCTGGATTGCTTCGTCGCCTACGCTCCTCGCAATGACGGGGGAACTCAATACGCTACTGTGCGTTGCTACGCCGCGCCGCCTTATGCTCCCCACAATGACAGGGAAACTCGATACGCTACTGTGCGTTGCTACGCCGCGCCGCCTTACGTTCCTCTCAACGATAGGGAAACGCAACACGCTACCGCACGATTACCTATCGTCCGTCATTGCGAGGAGCATAGCGACGAAGCAATCCAGTTACTAAAGTGCTATTCACCGCAGATTGCAGCACACTGTGAGAATATATACGCACTTGCGTAACTACTCGTCATCCGTCATTGCGAACGACCAAAAGGACGCGAAACAATCCAGTTACTAAAATGTCACCTATACGAACCTTTCTAATTCGGGTTTGTTGAATAGGATCATCTTTTGTTTAGTGGGTATCCTTTCTGGATTGCTTCGTCGCCTACGCTCCTCGCAATGACGGGGGAACTAAGATCGTTACCCACAGCAACACCACCCAAATACCACATCTCTCACATCAATGAAAAAGACCGAGTTAAACAACCAAACCCTAACAACACTAACGTCTAATAGTGGTGGTGGTTCGCCTGGTTCGGATGGTTCCCAGTAAGCAACCGAACCCTAACAACACTAACGTCTAGCGGTGGTGGTTCGCCTGGTTCGAATGGTTCCCAGTAGGCAACCAAACCCTAACAACCCCAACCCCAACAAGACGGTGAATGGGATGGGGTATATCAGCCTGCCACCAGAAGGAACACTATCTAACGGAACAGCTACTTCTATAGTGAACTCAGAAACAACAGA
>JAIRZI010000048.1 GCA_031267295.1 Propionibacteriaceae bacterium
GTCATTGCGCCGTGCTGCCTTATGCTTCTTGCGGTGACGGGGGAACTTAATACGTTGTTGCGTGGTTACTTATTGTCCGTCATTGCGAGTGTCCGCAGGGCGCGAAGCAATCCAGTTACATATTAACTACCGCCCCATCGCAGCGCCGATGGGGGCTTCCCAAATAGCACGCAGTTCATCCAAATTGACGCTGAACAACCCTGCTACTTCAAGCATCGGAGTGTCGCTAACCTCACCTAGGCGAGTAAGCGGCACCCGGTGACGGGCTGCCAACAGTTCCAATTCTGACAGCCGAGCAGGCGACACTGAAACCAGTGCCCGAGCTGGGGTTTCTGAAAAGAGTTCGCTGGTGGGGTCCAGATCGCCCGGTAACTGCACTCGAACCCCAAGCGTTCTTGTGGCCGTTGACTTCGTCACTGCTGGCACTGAATCATCGGCTGACTCCTGTGCTGGAAGTGAAGTGGGGAAGGGTTCAGTTAGCGACGGAGAATCTGGCGCTAAACTGCCGACTGGTTCATATGCTACGGATGGCACAGATTGCACGAGCGCCGAGTCCACTACTGGTTCATATGCTACGGATGGCGCAGATTGCATGAGCGCCGAGTCCACTACTGGTTCATATGCTACGGACGGCGCAGATTGCACGAGCGCCGACTCCACTACAGCTTGCGCTAAACCACCCTCCGACAGATCGTGAGCGGAAGCGAATAAACCAACGCGCGCCCCAGCGATGAGCACCGTCGCCAAACGTTGCTCGGCATCCAAGTCAGGAAACGGCGGCAGCCCTCCTAAATGGCCGTCGTGTATCACGTCCTCCCATACACTGCCACCAAGTTCATTTTTGGTGATGCCGAGCAGAAACACCACATCGCCTACAGTTTTGAACCCTTGTGTAAGGCGCAACCGTACGTCGTCAAACACGCCAAGCATCCCCACTACTGGAGTGGGACGGATATTCGTGCCGCCGGTTTGGTTATAGAAACTCACGTTACCGCCGGTGACTGGTGTGCCGAATGCGGCGCAGCCATCCACTAACCCTTTGATAGCTTCGACGAACTGCCACATCACCACTGGGTCTTCGGGGGAACCGAAGTTGAGACAGTCCGTGATGGCAATGGGGGTGGCACCAGTGGCAGCAACATTGCGGTACGCTTCGCTGAGCGCAAGTTGCGCGCCTAGATATGGGTTGAGATAGCTGTAACGGCCGCTGGCATCGGTAGCTAGCGCGATACCCAAATTGCTGTTCTCATCAATTCGGAGCACCCCTGCGTCTTCCGGCGAACACAACACTGAGTTACCCATCACAAAGTGGTCGTACTGCTCACTCACCCAACGTTTGCTGCATTGATTAGGGCTGCTCACCACCGCAAGAAACTGTTCGCGCAGCTTGTCGTTCTCAGTAGCGCGCGGTAGTTGGTTTGCGTGGTCGGCGTGCAGTGCATCTAACCAGTCTGGGCGAGTTTGCGGACGATCATACGTCGGGCCATCGTGGGCGACGGTGCGCGGATCGACATCTACTATCACTTCGCCTTGCCATTCGATTAGCAGCCGTCCGTGCTCAGTGAGTTCGCCGACGACAGTGGCTGGCACATCCCATTTGCGGCAAATCTCCATGAAATGATCGAGATCATCCGGTGCGCAGATTGCCATCATGCGCTCTTGTGATTCGCTCATCAATATTTCCTCCGGTGTGAGCGACGGGTCGCGCAACTGCACTTTTCCCAAATCGACGTGCATTCCGGAGTTACCCGCTGATGCCAATTCAGAGGTGGCGCAGGAGATGCCGGCGGCTCCAAAATCTTGGATGGCACGCACTACCCCAGCATGAAACAGTTCCAAAGTGCATTCGATAAGCAGTTTCTCCATGAACGGGTCGCCCACTTGCACGCTGGGGCGCTTAGCTGCTTTAGTGTCGTCAAACGTTTCGGATGCGAGTATCGAAGCTCCGCCGATACCGTCGCCGCCGGTGGCAGCGCCGTACATGATAACCAAATTGCCTACGCCGCTTGCTTTGGCAAAATGTAAATCTTCATGGCGCATCAAGCCGACGCACAACACATTTACCAGCGGGTTACCAAGATATGTCGGGTCAAAAATAGTTTCGCCACCAATATTGGGCAGTCCCAGGCAGTTGCCGTAACCGCCAACTCCGGCGACGATGCCCGGCAAAACCCGAGCAGTGTCGGGGGCATCTAGCGGGCCGAAGTGTAGCGGATCCATCACTGCGATAGGACGGGCACCCATCGCCAGAATGTCGCGCACGATACCGCCGACACCAGTAGCAGCCCCCTGATAAGGCTCGACGTAACTAGGATGATTATGCGACTCCAGTTTGAAAGTGACCGCGTACCCTTGCCCCACATCCACTGCTCCCGCATTGTCGCCGATACCAGCGAGTAGTGAGCCGCGCGGCGTGGTTTGGGGCAGTGCCGCGAACCGCTTAAGGTGGATTTTGGAACTCTTATAAGAGCAGTGTTCGCTCCACATCACCGAATACATCGCCAGTTCAGCCCCAGTTGGGCGACGGCCTAAGATAACGCGAATTAGCTGATACTCGTCTGGTTTCAACCCCAGCGCTTCCCACGGCTGCGGAGTATCAGGGGTACGGAATGCATCGGTTACGGTGTCAACCACTCGTCAAGTCTACTTGTTGCTCAAGTGGTGTTGGTGTTACAAACTCAAGTGAAGCGGTTGAGTTTTGAGTCTGCACTTACTGCGGGGGGTTGGTACGCTTGGAGGGTGAGCGAAGACAGCGGTGTCATCACGACTACTACACGCCTTTTAGTGTTGGATGCTGGGCAAACCGGTATCCGTTCGCGGGTGTATGACGAAAATGGCCGCCCCCATGAGTTACCAGAGCTTCCCGGAGTGCGTAACAACTCTCCACTAGTGCCGCAGTGGGCTGACAATGCGCGGATTTGCTTAACTATGAATGATGGTTCGGCTCCGTTGTATGTGGCAATCGGTTCCACTGGACGCGGGGAACGTCATTTAGCGTCCGCTGTGTTAGCGGGTATCGCTGATTTGGGTGTGCAGCGGGTGGCGTTGGCACACGATTCCATCTCAAATTATTTAGGCGCACTTGACTACGAGTCAGGTGTAATTGTCGCTTCTGGAACCGGAGTTATCACTTACGGCGTTGGCAAGACGATGACTGCGCGGGTGGATGGTTGGGGTTCACAACTTGGCGACGACGGTTCGGGGTTCTCAATTGGTCGCGCCGCATTGTGTGCGGTGATGCGCGATTACGACGGGAGAGGTGCGCCGACCGCCCTTACTGCCATGATTTCGCAGGATTTTGACGATTTGGAACAGGCATATCTTGATGTGCAAAATGATCCGAACTGGGTGCGTCGTATCGCGTCATATTCTAAGGTGGTTGCTGGGTTGGCGGCAGTGGATGAGGTAGCTCGTAACATTATCCGTTCCGCCGCTAGTGAGTTGGCTCATTCAGTAGCTACGGCGGCTCGTCGGGTTGGGGAGAATGGCTCGAAGTCCACCAGGGTAGCCACTTTGGGCGGTGTATTTCGTTCAGCGGAACTACAAGCTGACTTTGCGGAACTATTAGCCGAAAAGTTACCAGCCGCTCGTATTGTGTTACCCAAGGGGGATGCTCTTGCTGGAGCCTGCAAGTTGTTTAGCATCCCGGCAGATTCGCCATTACGCGCCAAAGTATCGTATGCCGGCTAGCCAAAATAATTAGTTGAACACTAATCAAGCGTTGCGTACTTTGTGTGATTATTTATTGTCTGTCATTGTGAGTGAGCAGAAGGGCGCGAAGCATTCCAGTTATTTAGTGTGTTGCTTATGTGAATCTTTCTAGTTCGGGTTCGTTGAACAAAAACCTCTTTTATTCAGTAATTACTTTTCTGGATTGCTTCGTCGCTTACGCTCCTCGCAATGACGGGGAGACTCGATACATTGTTGTGTGTTGTTGCGTCGTGCTACGCTGTGCTCTTCGCAGTAGTGGGGAGACTTGATACGTTGTGTGTTGTTGCGTTGTGCTGTCTTATGCTTTTCGCAGTGATGGACGATAGGTAATCGTGCTGTAGCGTACTGCGTTTCTCCGTCAGTGTGGGGAGTGTAGTGGTGGCGTGTCGTAGCAACGCACAGTATAGTGTACTGCGTTTCTCCGTCATTGCGAGGAGCGTAAGCGACGAAGCAATCCAGTTACTTAAGTGTTATTCACCGCGGGTTGCTGCACGCTGTGAGGATATATTCGCTCTTGTGTGGTTACTTGTCGTTTGTCGTTGTGAGTGAGCGAAAGGGCGTGAAGCATTCCAGTTATTTAGTGTGTTGTTTATTTGAGTTTTTCTAGTTTGGGTTCGTTGAGCAAAAATCTCTTTTATTCAGTAATTACTTTTCTGGATTGCTTCGTCGCTATGCTCCTCGCAATGACGGGGAGACTTGGTACGTCATTGCGTCGCGTCGCCTTATGTTCTTTGCAGTGGTGGGGGGACTTGATACGTTGTTGTGTGGCTACTCGTCGTCCGTCATTGCGAGGAGCGTACGCGACGAAGCAATCCAGGAAGGTAACCACTGAGCAGAAGATGATTCTGTTTAGTGAATCCGAGTTGGAAAGACTCACATAAGCGGCATTTTTATGACTGGGTTGTTTCGCGTCCTTTTGGTTTCTCG
>JAIRZI010000057.1 GCA_031267295.1 Propionibacteriaceae bacterium
AACACCCCCATCAGACACACCCGCAACAACCGCACCCGCAACACCCCCATCAGACACACCCGCAACACCCCCATCAGACACACCCGCAACACCCGCACCCGCAACAACCGCACCCGCAACACCCCCATCAGACACACCCGCAACACCCGCACCCGCAACACCCGCACCAGACACAACCGCAGCAGGCACAACACGGACAGCATGTTCCGTAGCGGCGACATTGTCTGCACCCGTGGAAGCACCTGTACTAGTTGAGGTGTTCTCGCAAGGCGGCAAATCTTCGGTTATTTCGTGGTTCATATATTTAGCTCCTCAGCGGCGGTTGCTCGTTCAGCACGTTCTACCACATTAACTAACAACATTGCTCGGGTCATCGGGCCGACACCACCAGGGTTTGGGGTGACAAACGCCGCCACATCCCATACATCCTTTGCTAAATCTCCACGCACCTGTCCATCCAGACGGCTAACACCGACATCCACACAAACCGCGCCAGGTTTCACCATATCGCCGGTGATTATTCCCGGCACCCCGGCAGCCGCTATCACGATGTCGGCGCTTCGAGTGTGCGCAGAGAGGTTTTTAGTACCCGTGTGGGTAAGTGTGAGCGTAGCGTTTTCACTACGTCTGGTGAGCATGACACCAATAGGCCGCCCTACTGTAATTCCGCGTCCTACCACACAAATTTCGGCACCGTCTAACGGCACCGCGTAACGGCGCAACAGCCAGATGATACCGCGCGGCGTGCAGGGTTGCATGGCGTTCGTTTCCAACATCAACCGTCCCAAATTAGTGGGGTTCAACCCATCAGCATCCTTGTCAGGAGCGATTAGTTCCAACATTGCACGCTCATCGATATGCTGCGGTAACGGTAACTGCACAATGAATCCGGTGCAGGACGGATCATCATTTAGTGTCTGAATCGCCGCCGCCACCTCGGCTTGCGTTGCCTCACCCGGCAGTTCAATCTGGATGGAAGCCAAACCCACTTCGGCGCAGTCACGATGCTTGCCAGCCACATACAGTTTGCTGCCCGGATTCTCACCTACCAGAATCGTGGCCAACCCTGGCGTGACACCTCGGGCACGCAACACCGCCACTCTCGTTGCCAGATCAGCTTTCACCTCGGCAGCTATCGCCAGACCATCAATACGGGTTGCGCTCACAAGTAGATTCTACTGATAGTTGCGTTAGCTACTCGCGTTAACCCGCAACACTGGCTACACCTTAAAGATCAGCTCTACAGCCCCGGAGCTAACTCTCAAAGCAGTTAAGTGCGCCATCCGAGCTATTCTCAAGCGTCAAGTATCCCGCATACTGCGAACACCGCGCCGCTAAAAGCATTCACACTAGCGGCCGCCAAGCAGAGCCTGCGCGGCGCGGCTATCACTAGCTGCAATTCGCAAATATGTGTCTGACGAATGTCAAAAGTGCGGAACGCTTACATACGTACCTTGACTAAGCGTCTAAACTGCATTCATGTTAGGAGCAATCATCGGCGACATCGTCGGTAGCCCATATGAGTTCGATCGCGGCACTAAGAGCGTTAACTTTCCGCTGTTTGCCGCAGATGCCAACTACACCGACGACACGTTACTCACATTGGCGCTCGGACAGGCGATGATGGACGCTGCGGGCGACGAGACGATAGCGGACGAACTAATAGTGCGCACCATGCGAGAATTTGCCGCCCGCTATCCACTGCCTAAAGGCGGTTTTGGCGGACGATTCACTCAGTGGTTACTCTCGAAAAACCCGCAACCGTACGGAAGTTTCGGTAACGGTTCTGCGATGCGAGTTTCGTCGGTTGGTTGGTTGTACGACACGTTGGAGACCACTGAACATTGGGCGAAGATTAGTGCCCGAGTGACCCACAATCACCCCGAAGGCATCAAAGGCGCGCAGGCCACGGCAGCAGCGATCTTTTTAGCGCGCACCGAAGGCGCGACATCGCATACAAAAATACGGCACCGTAACTACCTTGCGGAACGCTTTGGCTACGATTTAAGCCGTAGCTGCGACGAAATCAGAGTGCGGCACCATCACCAAGAAACCTGCCAACTAAGCGTACCCGCAGCACTCAGCGCCTACTTTGAATCAACTGATTTTGAAAACGCGCTGCGCTTAGTTATCTCGCTCGGCGGTGATACCGACACCGAAGCTGCCATCACCGGAGCGATAGCCGCTGCCGCATACGGTATCCCAGAACCGATCATCATCAAAGGACGTAGCTATCTACCACCCGATCTACTAGCCGTCCTTGATCGCTTCTCCGCCTTTGTTGAAGCTTAAAGCACCCACAAAATGCATTCGGCGAACGCTATGTTGCAACTCCATTACTTATCACCTCGAGCCTACTTTTTTTCGAATGTCGCACAGTAGCTATCAGCCGGTTCGCAAACCTCCCATCAGTTAACCCGACAGGATTCTCCTGCGACACCGACTAGCTGATCAATGAACGCACCTTGTTGCGCAGCGCTTTACCAAGCATAGATTTTGGAAGTTCGGCTACCTCAATAAAGCTACGCGGTACTTTGTAAGCAGCCAGCCGCCCCTTTGCCCAAGTTCGCATTGCAGTTTCATCAATCCGCGCGCCGGGATGCATCACCACAGCCGCAACCACCGTTTCACCAGCCGATTCATCCGGCAGACCTACCACGGTGACATCTTCAATATCCGGGTGACCACGCAACACCGACTCCACCTCAGTAGGCGACACATTGAAGCCATTCGTAAGAATCAAATCTTTCACTCGATCTACCACGGTGAGGAACCCCTCCTCATCCTGTACCACCACATCGCCGGTGCGCAACCAGTTATCGGGCAACAGCGCATACTCGGTTTCGGCGGGATTGTTCCAGTAGCCCGAGAAAACCTGCGGCCCAGCCACTAGCAACTCTCCCGGAGAACCCAACGGCACTTCGATATCAGGGTTGTCAGGGTCAACAACTTTCACGATAGTGGACGGGAACGGCAACCCGACGGTACCCAACTTACGACCTTCATAATCTGGATTTCCCGCAATTACTGGCGCAGCTTCCGTCATGCCGTACCCTTCGATGAGCGGGCCGCCAGCCAACGACTCCCACAGTTCAGCGGTGGCGTTCGGTAAACCCATCGCCCCGGAGATACAGTATTTCGCGCTGCGTAGGCTTATTTTGCGAGCTTGTGCGCCAGTAGCAACCGCCTGAAAAATCGGTGGTACCGCACCGAACACCGTGGGGGGAATGCGTTTCGCAGCATCCAACACCATACTCACGTCAAAATTAGGGAACAGCACCATTCGCGATTGGGTAAGCACACCTAAAACAGTAACTAACGTCATACCGAAGACATGAAATAGCGGCAACACGCCGTAAGTAACCTCAGTACCGGTGCCAATACCATGCAACCACTGCCGTGCCTGCACTGAGTTAGCGTAAAGCGCACGGTGCGTTAGCATCGCACCTTTAGGTTGCGCGGTGGTGCCAGACGTGTATTGAATAGCCGCCAAATCTTGCGCAACGGGTTTGGGATACCGCGCGTCAAGCGGCGGAGCAGCAACTACCTTTTCCCATGGCACCGTGCCACGCACTTTGGCGGTGAGTTTGTCTCTCATCTCCATCAGAGAAGGAATCGGTAACTTCAACGCCAACCGTTTCAGTGCCGAAAAAGCATTAACCATATTGACCGAAATGATGGTGTTGAGCGGGATGTCGCGCGGCATCGCTTGCAGTTTCGTGACCGCTTTGTCCCAACAGATAGCCACCCGTGCAGAGTGATCTTCAAACATGTGTCGCAACTCACGGCTGGTATACAACGGGTTATGCTCCACCACCACAGCACCCAACCGCAACACGGCATAGTAAGCCACGATGTGCTGCGGACAGTTCGGTAGCACAATAGCAACTCGATCACCACGGCGCACCCCCAACTGATGTAGCCCTTGTGCGGCGCGAGCTATCCGCTCCCCCAACTTGCGGTAGCTGAGCGTGTTACCGAAGAAATCGGTGGCCACTAAATTACCTGCGGCAACTACTGCCCGCTCGGCGAGATCAACTAGCGACTCATCTGGCACTTCAACATCAGCAGCCACCCCTGGTTGATAGCTTTTTACCCAGTCTTTTTGCAACATGCTCGCTGTGGCCTTTCTGATCGCGAATGTTTACCGTTAATGGAAAAAATGACGAACCCCAGTGAAGTAGAGACTTACGTCGGCTTTTGCGCAAGCATCAATCGTATCCTGATCACGGATAGAACCACCCGGTTCAACGATGGCTTTCACCCCCGCAGCGATCAAAACTGCCACACCATCTGCGAATGGGAAAAACGCATCGGACGCAGCAACCGAACCGGCTGCTCGGATACCTGCTCTAGTTACCGCAAGACGACATGAATCCACCCGATTCACCTGCCCCATCCCCACTCCGACGGATGCGCCACCACTAGCCAATAAAATGGCGTTTGATTTCACCGCACGGCAAGCTCGCCAAGCGAACCCCAGATCGGCACAAGTGGCGGTATCGGCAGCAGACCCGGCGACAAGTTGCCAGTTGGACATCTCATCGCCCGGCGCATCGATACGATCCGGGCTTAGCAGTAAAGCGCCACCCGAGATTTGCCGCACATCGTGAGTACGCGGAGAATACGCCGGAGCAACAAGAATCCGCAACCCTTTTTTCGACTGCAACAACTCCAACGCCGCCGGTTCATAACCGGGGGCGATGATCACTTCGGTAAAAATTTCTTTAAGCGCCGTCGCCATCTCTAAGCTAATCTCCCGGTTAGCCGCAACAACTGACCCGAAAGCACTCACCGGATCGCAAGCGTGTGCTAACGCATGAGCGGCAGCAATAGTATCCGCCACCGCGATACCACACGGGTTAGCGTGCTTGATGATAGCTACACATGGACGTTCGAAATCATAAACCGTTCGGTAAGCTGCATCGCCGTCAGTGTAGTTGTTATAACTCATCTCTTTACCGTGCAACAGTTTGGCCTGCGCCAATCCGAGCGGTGCAGATTCATCTACGTACAACGCAGCCGACTGATGCGCGTTTTCACCGTAACGCAAGACTTGGGGCAAGGTGTAGCCTGTTCCGAAATAATCCGGGAATCCGTCGGGGCGCAGCACTTCATTCATCCAGGTGGCGACTGCGGCATCATAGGCAGCAGTATGCGCAAACGCCGCCGCCGCCAACTCTTGTCGCTGTCGGTAGCTGAAACCGTCGGCAGCCAACGCGGCATACACCTCGTCATAACGTTCCGGCGAGGTGATGACGGCTACGCTCGGGTAGTTTTTGGCGGCGGCTCGCACCATAGCCGGCCCTCCGATGTCAATCTGCTCAACACATTCGTCTGGCGTAGCACCTGTCGCCACGGTAGCGGAGAACGGGTAGAGATTTGACACCACCAGGTCGAACGGCGCGATGTTAAGGTCGGCTAGTTGTGCAGCATGGCTTGTCAAACGAAGGTCGGCGAGAATCCCAGCGTGTATTTTTGGGTGCAGCGTCTTGACTCGTCCGCCTAAGCATTCTGGAAAACCAGTGAGCTGTTCCACTTCGGTTACTGGCACTCCCGCAGCCGTTAACACTTTTGCGGTCGATCCAGTGGACACTATCTCAACGCCAGCGGCAACCAACGCTCGTCCCAACTCCGCTAGCCCGGTTTTGTCATATACGCTAACAAGCGAACGCTTGAGCGGGCGGCGACCAACACTATGCTGCGGGGCAGGTGATTCTGGGGTCGGCTCTTGCAAAGGAATCGAACTATCGCAAGAGAGAACATTAGATAGCTCTAAAGTCTGGCGTTTCGCCGCCGACGCACAGTTAATCGACGCTTCCGCGTTGGCCATCTGTTCTGGCGTTACCATTGACACCTCATTTACACTACGCCCCCTTGTTGGTGTCATCTAGTGTGGCATACTCGGGCACCGTAACCGTACCATTCTCAACTGGTGGGCGCTGCCGATTGAATGTCCGCAACCCTATCAGCGCAGCGGTAAGCAACCCGGATAATCCCATAGTGGTAGGAGCCAGTATCAACAATCCGCTCAATAGTGGGCCGAGACCGATCAGCCGCACTGTGCCGAGATTGCCCCCAGAAAGTGCAGCTAGCGCCACCACTCCCAACCCTGTCGCAACGCCGGAAAATCCGCCAGCAATAGCCGCTATATCTGGTCTTACTACCCCTAGTTGCACACGCATTACTCCCGAAATCGTCAGCGTCTGCAATGGCATCTCGGCCTGCAACGTTCGCAACATGGTGAACCCAGCCACCACCCCGGCCAGTACCGGCAACAGCAACCACAACACTTGCCAAGGTGAGGTGGTGCCGGTTTCGGGAATCACCGCAAACACCGGAAGATTGGGAAGCATCCCCGACTGGTTCGCCAACGGCGTAATAAAAGTACCGACTCCTAACCCGAATCCTGCTCCAGCAACCCATGAGGTAGCCCATAGCACCAAGTTCGGCCACCAAGCTAACTGGATAATGAGCAACAGCACACCACCGATAGCGCCAGGTTGCAAAGTGTCATACAGCGTTAGAAATCGTTCATGCGATGCCAGCAGTGCCACCACCAATAGCAATGCTCCGCCTGCCAAAGCGCTCAGCACACCAGTGAACAGCACTTGCGGCAAAGCGCGCAGCCAAACAGGCAACTTAAGCCATGACGGCAGTAGCGTCAATCTCCAGCGACAAGCGCGTCCCACTCCCAACACGGCGGTAACTAACGCTAATAGTGCAGCGCCTGCGATGCCGCGCCACTGTATGCCTCCTTCTAGTAGCACTGAAACAACTAGCACACAACCCAAGTAGGTTACTGCATACATCGCGCCCAAACGGGCAGTTTGCAAGCTGCGCTGTTCCTCGGTGGGAGGAGCCGCCAACGAATGCCGAGTAGCCAGATCGGCTATCGCGCTACCTAGGAAAACCCACAACACCACAAACCCTAATGGAGCTATCGAGATGACCTGCCCCGCTATGGTGATCTCAACCCCATGTGCTAATAGCCATAACCGCGCCGCTAATCGCACGGGTTCGGAGATAGCCACTTCTGGCACACTCAGCCAGCCAAGCAATGTCACTGCGAGTAACGAAATCCAGCCCGCAAAAGCCGCAGCAATCGCCCCCAACGCCATCGTTATCGGCCACGGCAACCAGCGGTTCCATTCAGGGAACGCGGCGCGGGCAACCTTTAGCGGTGCTTTGCGTGCGCGAGTGGTGCGTGCCATATCCCGATCTCCATAGCTAATAACTTTAGACGATCACTTCTCAAGAACTGCACACCGTACCCCGCTCAGTAAGCGCCTTAGTTTAAAGAATCGCAAGCCAAACACCACCTCACCAGCCTTGCCGTGCCCATTCATTACGGGCGGTTCTCTCACTTGACGATAAGTAATCATGCAGTAGCGTATTAAGTTCCTCCGTCACTGCGAAGAACATAAGGCAGCACGACGCAATAACACACAACAACGTTCCCCCGTCACTGCGAGGAGCATAGCGCAGCACGACGCAACGACAGACGATAAGTAATCGTGCAGTAACGTACTGAGTCTCCCCGTCACTGCGAGGAGCACAGCACGGCACGACGCAACAACACACAACAACGTTCCCCCGTCACTGCGAGGAGCACAGCGCAGCACGACGCAACGACAGACGATAAGTAATCGTGCAATAACGTACTGAGTCTCCCCGTCATTGCGAGGAGCGCAAGCGACGAAGCAATCCAGAAAAAGGGTGCTTGCTGAACAAAAAATGATCCTATTCAATAAACCCGAACTAGAAAGACTCACATAAGCAGCACTCTAGTAACTGGATTGCTTCGCGTCCTACGGCCACTCGCAATGACGGACGGCAAGTAATCGCGTGATGACGTATCAAGTCTCCCCGTCACTGCGAGGAACATAGCGCAGCACGACGCAATGACAGACGATAAGTAATCGTGCAGTAACGTACTGAGTCTCCCCGTCATTGCGAGGAGCGCAAGCGACGAAGCAATCCAGAAAAGACAACCACTAAACAAAAAAACGATCCTATTCAACAAACCCGAACTAGAAAGACTCACATAAACGACACTCTAGTAACTGGATTGCTTCGCGCCCTGCGGCCACTTGCAATGACGGACGACGAGTAGCCACACAATGGCGAATATATCCCCACAACGTGCAACAACCCGCGGCGAATAACACTTAAGTAACTGGATTGCTTCGTCGCTATGCTCCTCGCAATGACGGACAATAAGTAACCACGCAGTAACGTATTGAGTCTCCCACCACTGTGAAGAACATAAGGCAGCACGACGCGACAACACACAACAACGTATCAAAGCCCCCCACCACTGCGAAAAGCATAAGGCAACACAACGCAACAACGTTCAGTAGCGTATTGGGTTTCTCCGTCATTGCGAGGAGCGCAAGCGACGA
>JAIRZI010000012.1 GCA_031267295.1 Propionibacteriaceae bacterium
GGACAGCCCCAACTGACGTTAAAAGACATTGGGCGCGCAACCATACGATGAGATGATCGCAGTTTGCTATGTAAAAGTCATGCCGTCAGCGTTCCCAATGGGATGACGTGGATTCCCGAAGGAAGGGTGTAGCCATATTCGGTGCCGGTGATAATTGCGAGAAACTTCGGTTTTCCCAGACGATCAAGATTTACTCGGTTATCGCGCAAAGAAAGTAGTTGGGCTTCGGCAGCTGGAATATGTTTCGCGCCGAGTTTAACTTCGATAGCTGCCCAGCCACCATCGGCGAACTCTGCGATAGCGTCTATCTCCAAACCAGTTTCATCCCGATAATGGTAAAGTTCTCCACCGTCGGCATCGAGATAAATCTTCAAGTCTCTAATCACCATAGATTCAAAGATTTGTCCGAAATATGCCGGGTCACTGGCAAGCCTTTCTGGCGAAAGTTGCAGAGCAGCGCAAGCTAGTGAAGGGTCACTGAAATGGAGTTTAGGTTGGCTACGCAGCCGAGTTCGAGAGCGAAGGCTGGCACTCCACGCAGGTTGCTCTTCAAATATGAAGATCGTAGTAAGTGCGTCTAGATAGTTGCGAATAGTATCACGATCAATCATTTTGCCATCAGCAGCCACATCGCTGCTCAGTTTCGCTACGGTTGCTTCGCTAGCAATGTTGCGTGCCAGGCTAGCCAATAAGCGGCGCACCCGGACTGGATCATGGCGCGTCCCAGTGGCAAGACGTAAATCGGTAGAAGCGATATCTGCACAGTACGAAGCGTTGAAATCTAGTGCTTCAGCAGTACCTGTCTCGACCAAACCCGGCCAGCCACCTCGGGTTGCTTCTACAGCAAGTTGAGCAAAACTCAGTGGGCTACGGATGTCGCTGAGTCGATCAGTAGCATTCAATTCATGCAATGATACCTGCGCAGATGAGCGACCGCTCTCGCTCAACGACATTGGCCGCATCCGAATCCGAGCAAAACGTCCTGCCCCGGAGTGCCTGCGAATATCATCAGGAGGTGTAGCCGAGCCAGACAGGATGAACTGCCCTGGAGCCTGGCGATCATCAATTTCATGTCGAATCGCGTTCCACAATATCGGTGCGAGTTGCCACTCATCAATCAGTCGTGGAGTTTCACCTTGCAACAGACTCGCCGGATCAAGTTCAGCCAAGTCGATGATGCTGGGAGAGGCATCAAGTCGAATTGAACTGTGAGCGTGCTGCAACCCAGTAGAAGTCTTTCCACAACCTCGTGGGCCTTCTAATACAACTCCGCCCATCGCTTGAAGAAGACGTTGCACACGGGTATCAATCACTCGCCGGTAATACGACATGACTATATAATACCGCATTTTGCGATGGTTTTGTTCCGCACTTTGCGATGGTTTTGTTCCGCATTTTGCGATATTTTCGATACGGAGGTTACAGATACCCCAGAACGTCTCACTCTGATTGTTGCTAAGCCAGATTTCGCTAAATCGCACACCCAGTTTGAAGCGAATGTTTACATGTTAACCAAACTGGCTATGCCTTTTTGGCATCGTTAGCCACTGCGTTCATGAAGCGTCGCTGGTAGCTGATCACCTGGTTGCTGCTGGTGAAGCGCGCCAAGTAACTGGGTTCGGCAGTGAGGACGATACGCTCAACCACGTCGGCGTACTCCGGGTCGCTCAGCAAATTGTCGATGCTTTGATAGTTGTAGTCACCCTCCATTGAGCAGATGATGAGCCGGGTGTCGGGCAGGTTCGCCTGGCGTAGCAAACGTAGCGTATGCCGCACGGAGTCGAGACCGTCAGCGCCGAACGGGTCGTTCCAATGGCGATACATCACGGCATCTTGTGCGATTTGGAAGCAGTCGGAGATGTCGTGTTCGGTGTCACCACTGGGCAGATAATCATTGGCAAGTAGGAATTCGCGCAGTTCCGTACCGGCGGATTGCCCTTGCTCCAGAAAATCGACAAGTGCCTCAGATTGCTTCGCGCGGTGGCGAATAAAAGCGTTGACGAACGCGGGTTTGGCCTGCAACGCTAATGCCGTTTGGTGCGGCTCGAACATCAGCGTGAAGTTGATACGGTAACCATGTTCGCGGAGCCGCAACGCCAGGTTATGGCCGCGTAGCGCGTCTACAGTGGTTGGCGTTTTGTATGAGGCACTGAGCCGTTTATCGCCTGTCAGCAGTTCGGTAACATTATTCGGATTCACCGGCCCGGTGTGCGGCACTTTCACCACCAGACGGTATGGGGTGAGCAGTTCGCGGAACATGGCGCATTCTTCGAGAATCTTGTTGAAATCGGATTCAAAGGGGTTGTTAATCTCAACGGAAATATCGCAACCTGAGCCGAGGATACGGCCGAGTTCCGCCATCACTTCGTCACGGTTTTTGAATTTGTTACCGACATTAGCTTTCGGATTGTTGATGAACTGGTCATACACTATGCCCGGATTGCAGGTGAGATTTCCTAACAATCCTGCTATCGGTTCCACTTCGTAAGGGTTCGCCGAGTCAGCCGAGAATATCAAACCGGTAGGGCGTTTCATACCGTCGGTATCCCAAGAAATGTCACGTACCAAATCGGCTTCCAACAAGCCGTCATTTTGCAGTGCAAGTTCGACGCGGAAACCTGCAGGAGTGTGCCCAGCAGGGGTTTGGAAAGTGTCAACCACAGCAATGAAACGTGGGCTAACGCCGATATATTTAGCGCGGTCATCAAGCAACGTGAAAGTATCTTTGCATACGCTAAGCCCAGCGATACGCTCTACGTAGCTCGCCTGCGCGCTCACCGGAGTAGCTTTCAGCCCGCGTAAGGGGAACTTGACGATGGCACTGCCGCCGCCGTCCAACGAATAGTTGACTGTGGTACTAGGCATAGCCCCTCCTTGAACGGCGCTGGGATATTCGAGCTTATCGGCTGTGCGTGGCACCCAAATAGCTAAGCTGTCTATACAAGTTATTTTAGCTGTCGCTTAAACGATACCAATCTTTCGTATCTCGCGGGGCAGCGGAGAGCCTTTAGTAGTTTAATAAAAACTTGACCAGCTTTGAGCTAGAACAGTCCACTAATTTTACCGGTGTCGTCCACATCGATCCGTTCGGCACTGGGCACTTTAGGCAGCCCCGGCATGGTCATCACATCACCGGTTAGCGCAACTATAAAACCGGCTCCCGCACTCACTTTCAAATTACGTACCGTGATCTTGAAACCGCTAGGCGCACCCAACAGCGTGGCGTTATCACTGAAACTGTACTGGGTCTTGGCCATGCAGATGGGCAAGCCGCCAAAGCCCAAGTCTGTCAACTGTTGCGCTTGCTTGCGAGCGTCGGCACTCAGTTCCACCGCATCGGCTCGGTAAATCTTGCTGGATATGGCGTTCAACTTTTCCGCAATAGTGTTACTTTCAGCGTAGGCGAACCTGAACTGCTTGGGTTGTTCGCACAGGCGTACCACCTCTTCCGCTAGCGCTTTCCCGCCGACACCTCCCTTAGCCCACACCTCAGACAGCACCACGTTGACACCCAGTTCCCGGCACTTGGTCTCCATCAGGTTCAGTTCAGCGGCTGTGTCGCTGGGGAATGCGTTGCTGGCGACAACGCAAGGCAAACCGAACACATTCTTTATATTGTCTACATGCTGCAGCAGGTTAGGCAGACCTTTTTCAAGGGCGGCTAAGTTTTCTTGCTCTAAATCTGCTTTAGCCACCCCGCCGTGATGTTTCAGCGCCCGAACACTGGCTACGATGACTACCGCGTCAGGTTCCAGACCTGCCATGCGACATTTAATGTCAATAAATTTTTCGGCTCCCAAATCCGCGCCGAATCCAGCTTCGGTTACTGTATAGTCGCCTAGTTTGAGTGCCATACGGGTAGCCATGATGGAGTTACAACCGTGTGCGATATTGGCAAAAGGGCCACCGTGAATAAAAGCGGGGGTGTGTTCGAGTGTTTGCACCAGATTGGGCTTCAAGGCATCCTTCAATAGGGCAGCCATAGCACCGGCAGCTTTCAGCTCGTCTGCGCTCACCGGTTTTTCGTCGCGAGTATAGCCAACGATGATGCGAGCAAGCCGAGTTTTCAAATCAGCAATGTCGTTGGAAAGACAGAGAATCGCCATTATTTCGCTAGCGACTGTGATCTCGAATCCGTCTTCGCGGGGCATCCCGTTAACTCGGCCCCCCAGGCCGTCGGTGACGTGACGCAGTTGGCGGTCATTCATGTCCACCGCGCGTTTCCAGGTGATACGGCGATTGTCGATACCCAGTTCGTTACCTTGAAAAATATGGTTGTCCAGCATGGCGGCTAGCAGATTATTCGCTGCTCCGATGGCATGAAAATCGCCGGTGAAATGCAAGTTGATGTCTTCCATCGGTATCACTTGCGCATAGCCGCCGCCTGCCGCTCCGCCTTTGACACCAAACACCGGCCCAAGACTGGGTTCACGCAGTGCCGCTACACTTTTTTTCCCGATTTTCCGCAGTCCGTCTGCTAAACCAACGCTTGTAGTGGTTTTACCCTCGCCCGCCGGTGTGGGGGTGATAGCCGTTACTAACACCAGTTTCCCGTTGGGTTTATCAGCTAAATCTGTGAGTAAGTTATAGTCAATTTTCGCCTTGTAGCGGCCGTACTGTTCTAAGTATTTTGCATCAACTCCCAGTTCTTCGGCTAGCTGCGTAATCGGGTGCATCTGGGTTTCTTGAGCAATTTCAATATCGGACTTAAATGACATTGGTACTTCCCCTTCGTTGCTACTGTCGTACCTACTCTATGCAGCGTTACGGTTGTGAGCCGTCATATTGGCTGTTGATGCTAGGTTTGCAATGTTTGTTCGTTTTTATGCATAACATAGCAAATTAGAAGCGCGGAGTTGCAGCGGACGAGAGTCAAATGTGTGAAACATTCAACTGCATAACCGAGCCGCTAAAGTTTTACAGAACAAAAACAGCTAGCGTCACAATTTACGACGTGCGGAGCGCAGTTATGCGGATTTTTAACTCTAATCTCAAGGAGAATTAAACTGACGCAGGTCAAGCAGATGCCGCAGGGGAGATTCTCAATAAATAAATAGCACGAATCGGCCGTAATAGGTTGCACATCAGCGCGTAACTTGGAAGAGTTAACCCATGGCATCAAAGGCGAGCACTATAACTTACAAAGTATCCAGCCCCGCAGACCTGCGCAACGTGGTCTTGGTGGGTTCGGCCGGGTCTGGAAAGACCACGTTGTATGAAAACCTGCTGAAAGCTCGTATAGCGGGCTATCGCGGTGAAAAAGAAGACCCGGAACGCGCCGCAGCGTTGGCGCTGGCTTCCATTACCAACAACGATGTATTGATAAATCTGATTGACTCCCCAGGCCATCCTGACTTCTCCGGTGAACTACGCGCCGCACTGCGCGCTTCCGATGCTGCGGTGTTCGTAGTCTCGGCAGCCGACGGGGTGGATGCTTCCGCACAGGTGCTGTGGAACGAGTGCCGTAAGGCCAATAAACCGCGCGCGGTGGTGCTTACAAAACTTGACGCGGAAGATGCCAGTTTCGATGCGGCGGTCGAGAATGTTCGAGCCGCTTTTGGCGACGGCGTACACCCCGCCTATATTCCGTTGCAAGATGCCAAAGGCGACATCATTGGCAATTTGAGTTTATTGTCGCGTCGTGCGCACGATTATTCGTCTGGTGAACGGTTGGCTCGGGAAGCAAGTACAGACGAAGTGTCTGTTATTGAGCGTTTCCGAGGTGACTACGTCGAATCGATCATCACCGAAGCCGAAGATGAGGAGCTGATGGAAGCTTACCTCATGGAGGAAGACATCCCCACCGCTACGATGGTGGATTCCGTGATGAAAGCTATGTATCACGCCACGTTCTTCCCGGTGTTGCCAGTGTTGGGCAACGGTGTTGGTATCGAAGAACTCATCGGCCTTATTGAGCGCGGGTTCCCCACGCCGCTTAGACGCAAGTTGCGCAGCATGGCTGGCATGAAAGGCAACCCAACCGAACTGGGCGACATCAGCCCCGACGCTGCGCTCATCGGCCAAGTTATCCGCACTTCTACCGATCCGTTCGCCGGAAGACTCTCTATGGTACGCATCTTCAACGGCACCCTAAAAGCCGATTCTCAAATACAAATCGCGGGAGCTAAAGGGTTATTCGGATTGTACGTTGATGAGCATCACCCCGACCATAGCGAGACGGAACGTATCGGGCAGTTCTCGGTGATTCAAGGCACCGAAATGGTGCCGCGCAGTTCAGCCATCGCAGGTGAAATCGTACTGGTGGCAAAACTGTCGAAAGCCGAAACTGCCGACACTATCTGCGCCACTGACAAACCATTAGTGATTGAGCCTTGGCCGACACCCACTCCGCTACTGCCGATAGCGCTTGCTGCCGCCACCCGTAACGACGAAGACAAGCTCGCCACTGCGCTCAATCGGCTCACCGTAGAAGACTCAGCCGTGTTGTTGCAACGCGCTGAGGGCACCGATCAACTGCTGATCTGGACAATGGGACAAGCCCACAAAGACTTGGTGATGGCTCGTATCAAGGATCGTTACAGTGTCAACGTTACCGAAGTGCCGGTGAAAGTGGCGTTGCGCGAAACGTTCATCGCGCCCACACAAGCTACCGGTTCATACAAAAAGCAATCCGGTGGCCATGGGCAGTTCGGAGTGTGTCATATTCGCGTCGAGCCGTTGCCGCGCGGCGCGGGATTTGAGTTTGTTGACGAAGTGGTCGGTGGTGCGGTGCCGCGACAGTACATTCCGTCAGTCGAAAAAGGTGTGCGATCACAACTTGAGAAAGGCACCATCTCCGGTAACCCGATGGTAGACATCAAAGTGATTTTGGATGACGGCAAATCCCATTCGGTGGATTCCTCAGATATGGCGTTCCAAACCGCTGGGCAACTGGCGTTGAAAGAAGCAGCTACCCTTGACAAGGTGGCGTTACTGGAACCGCTAGATGAGGTTAGCGTGAGTGTGGCTGACGAGTTTCTCGGGGCGGTGATGACCGACATCTCTAACCGTCGCGGACAAGTGCTTGGTAACGATTCAAACGAACCCGGAGTGACATCAGTACGAGCGTTGGTACCACAGAGCGAACTAGCCAGATATGCCATTGATCTGCGCGGTCTGGCGAAAGGCTCCGGCACGTTTACTCGTAGCTTCCACGGTTATGAAATGATGCCAGCTGCTGCTGCCGCCGAGGTCATCAAAGCGGCTCAAGCTAGGGGGTGAGCCTATGGTTGCCCGTCGCCCATACGCTTGATAAACATGCGGCAAAGTTGCTCTACTGCGCACCCTTTGCAAGTTTTTTATCCACGCGGTACCAGCCAGCCATCAAGCCGATGAAAAACAAGGTGAGACCAACTATCATCAACAGCACCAGCCAGCCGAACCGATCAACGTCTAAGAAGAGGTACGGATAATAAGAATCTATTCCGAGTGCGTCGTAGTGCATGGTGTGCGTCAACCCCAACGGCATCACTTCCAGTAGATACAGGTAGGGAATCACTGCGCATAACACAAGGTCAGCTTTTTTAAGCCTGCCGCGTTCTTGAAAAATCAACAGATCGCCGATCATCAACAAAGCTGTGAACATATGAACAGTGAGATTTTGCATACCGAAAACAAAAGCAAACCCCATCTTCCACATGCCCGTCGGCATCAAAATGCACCAAGTGACAAGCATCGTTACTGTGATTGCCAGTGTGATATGCGTTGCAAGACGAGGATAAAAGCCGTAACTTTTCGCATCTTTCGCAGTGATCGTTTTCACTAACAGCACTGCGAAAAACACCATAACTAAAATGTTGCTTTGAATGGTGTAAGCGAGCAGTGTCGTAGGGTTCAGCTCACCTCTAAACACTCCTACCGTATCCAACACACCCCAGGCAGCGAGCAGCATTGCAAAAGCTCGATAACTGATTGCGAATACTCGATTGTTTGCCAACGCTTTCATCTGTTTCCCTCTTCCCTGCTTTCCCATGATTTGAAATTGCGGGTAACACACAATAATAACAAGCATTGACGGTAGCGACAGCTCATTGTTTATTTGGCACTTTTGCTGCTAGCGATTCGGAGGTAGTTAACGGTTGAAACCATCCCGGGGTAGCAATAATACGTTGCGCAGTAATGAGTACCACCTGAGCATCCGGGTGCTGGGTGAGCAGTAACTCCATGCCAGCAGTTCCCAGAACTAAAAGTGCGGTTGACCACACTTCGGCATTCATACCGGAATCGGTGGCCACCGCCGCCTGCACCGTGTCCGAGGAGGCTACCGCACCGCTACGCGGGTCACGAATATGTCCGGTCTGCTCGTCAAACCCGGAAACGGACAGTGACCAGCCGGTTGGTAACTTAAGTATCCCCACCGCGCTGTGGCGTTCGCTTCCCGGAGCGCGCAACGCAACACGCCAAGGGCTACCGTCAGCATGTGTGCCGTAAGTAGCTACTGACGAACTGCCAGCAGATACGCACGCTCCTTGAACACCAGCAGCGCGACACAAATCACGCACTGCATCGCTAACATAGCCTTTGGCGATACCGCCAAGATCGAGGTGTCCGGTAGCGCGCACGTCAAAAGCTCCAGAGGTTGCTATGCGGGCGTTTTCGGCAGCGGCGAGTACGCACGCCAACTCGGAACTGATCAGCGCAGTTTCCCCTTGGGCGAACCTGTTCAACTCCGAATCGGTGCGGAACCGTGAAAAAACCCCTTCCATTCGCTCAACAAGACTTTTGGCTTCTTCGGCCACATCCAGTTCAGTAGGTGCTCCCGAGGTTTGTAGCACCAGTGTGGTACCCATAGCAGGCCAAGTGGTTATCACTTGTTAGCAGCCTTATCCTGCGATTCCCGCAGCGCCATCTTGGCTGCTTCGACGAACTGACCATGTGCCCAGGTGGCACCAGCAACTACATCCACTTCGCCAGGATCACCCACTGCGACGAGCTGTCGCGCGTAAACCTCACAAGCTCGTACTGCCACTTGTGCTTTCTGGTAGTACTCTGCGCTGACCACCGTGCCATCCGAATTTTTGCCGTAGTTGTCACCCTTAACGGTGCCGTCGCGTTGCACCATCGTAAAGCTGGCGTTCGTAACAACTCCGCCACTGACCGTCACGCTCAATTGACCGACCGCGCCATCTTCGTCCGTTTTACTTATCGCTTGGAACACCCCGTCCGCTAACGGGCGTGTAGCATCGAAATCTGCAGCGCACCCCGACAGCAACAGCAGTACGGCTGCTCCCGCCGCCGCAGCTCCCTTTGGGAAACATTGGTTAGTCATGCGCTGTGTCAGATAGCGTCGGTTAGGACGATCTTCTCGTATCCCGGGCAACTGCTGTGCTGACAGTGTATCGGCACACAGCGAAACTTCCTTAGGGTGCCAAATGTCACGCATGATGTACCTCTCTAACTATGATTCCGTGATCGAGCACTATTTCACGTTGGCTGTGGGCTGCTACCTGTGGGTCGTGGGTGACCACCATGAGGGTGGTACCTTGGGCGTGCAGTTCGGTGAACAACCCCATGACTGCTGCGGCGTTGGCGGCATCAAGGTTGCCGGTAGGTTCGTCAGCTAACAGTAGCACTGGGTCATTGATAAGTGCGCGGGCGATGCACACCCGTTGCTGCTCGCCGCCCGATAACTGTGACGGTAAATGGTGGGCACGTTCCGCTAAACCCACTTTGGCTAGGGCAAATAGCGCTTCGGCTTCATCCGGTAGCGAGTGATAATACTGCGCCACCATCACGTTCTCCAAAGCGTTCAGATGCGGTACCAGATGGAAACGTTGAAAAACTAACCCAACCTGTTCGCGGCGTACTCGCGTCAATTCGGCGGCAGAGCAGCGCGTCACATCCAATCCTCCCAGGCTCACCTGCCCACTGCTGGGACGATCTAAACACCCCACGATGTTCATAAGCGTTGTCTTGCCCGAGCCACTAGGGCCGACGATAGCCACCCACTCCCCAGCATTTACGGTGAGACTCATCGCGTCTAGTGCCTTTAACTCGCCATATGCCTTAGTTACCGTACGCATAGTAACGATATGTTCCGGCATTGTTTGTGCAGTGGTGGTGTTCATCATGTCGATGCTGGTTGCGTTATCTGGGGTGTCCATCTCAATCCTCTCGTAGCACGATCGCCGGGTCGATGGTGGCAGCACGTTTTATGGGGGGTAATCCGGCTCCCCAGGTAACGAGTAGCGCTACGGCCACGCTCAGCAGCGCTAGCCATGCTGTGAAACCTACCGGACGTGCGAATACTTGTTGGCTGACTAACTGGGCGATACCAAACCCGCTTGCCACCCCGGTGATTCCGCCAAGCGCCCCTAACACTACCGCTTCACCCACGAACTCAGCGGTGATGGCGTTATCGGATGCCCCCAACGCTTTTCGCAGACCAATCTCGGCACGGCGTTCCGAAACTACCGAGGTCATGGTGGTGGAAACTCCGATCATGGTGAGCGCTAATACTATGCAGGCGATCACCAGTAGTAGGGAACGCAACATAGCGAGTACGTCGGCTTCCGATCTGGCTAAGCGTTGCACTACCGCCGCGTGTACTCCCGGCACCTGAGCATTCACTATCGCTGTGGCGTTTGCCAGTGCGGTGGCATCAAGCGCTACGGAGAACTCTACTAAATGCAGCAGTTCCGTATTATCGCTCAACTGTGCAAGATCGCTAAGCGACATGACGATCAAAGCGTCCTCATTGCCGCCGGCGCTGAAAATGCCACTCACTCGCAACTGCGCGCTACGCTCTGCAGGTAACACGTCGTTTTCTGGAACAGTGGATGTCGTGGTGGTGATAGCACTGATGACGAACATGTCGGCCACGCGCAACCCTAGCCACTCTGCGGCTTCTTCACCCAACAACACCTCACCAACATGAGTTGGCCAAGCACCGGTTACATCCCAGTATCCCTTGACGTTCGCTGCATCGCTCAGCGTGGTACCCGCTGCTAAGAACGGTTGCTGATTCACCCGAACTGTTTCAAAACGGAACCCGGCTTTGTTCACTACCGACCCATCGGGCAACGCCGCCGTCACTTCGGTGATGCTGTTAGCTGGTAAAGCAGTAGTTTCAGCGGGACTTATCAGAAGATTCGCCCCAACGCTACGCATATCCAGTGATAGATGTCGGGGGATGTCGATGGCGATAGTAGCCAAAGCAAACATGGTCGCCGCGCCGATGGCGACAGCCAATATAGCGATGGCCACCCGCGAACGTCGTTTAGTGAGTGAACGGGTCAACATCGTCAAGCGGAAGCTGCGCGCTGTTGTTGCGCGTAGCTTCCGGGTGGCGCTATGCAGTTTTGGAGATGCCTTGCTATCCGGTTTGTTATGTGGTGATGTGCTACTCATCGTCCGTGTAACACCTCCGCAGGTTCCAGCCGCAGTAGCTGGCGAATAGCGGGCAGTGAGCCGAGCAGCACTACCATTACCACCAGCAGGGCGGTTAATCCGGCTACTACCGGCCGGAACGTCACATAAGAATCAAAAACCATCTGGCCGACGAACTGTGCCGCGCCCATACCAACGGCAAAACCGAGCACTCCGCCACTCACTCCAACTACTAACAACTCGGCTAGCACTAGCGCAACCACTGCGCCGTTCGATGCACCCACTGCTTTGAGTAACCCCAACTCAGCCGAGCGTTCCAACACGGAAGCGCTCACCAAGTTAGCGATGCCAAGTGCTGCCGCCAACAGCGCCAGCGCGGTGACCAGCACCATGATGAGTTGCGTCTTTTCCAAGATCATCCCCTGCGATTCGGTGATCTGGCGCACCGGTTTGGCTACCGCATCGTCGATAACCTCTGTTATCTGATAAGCGATGGCTGAAGCGTACGCGGTGCAGTACCACGTCTCCCAGTCCGTTACGGAGAGCGCGCGCGGATTACGTGCCGCCCGACGTGCTAAATCATTATCTGGCGTTGTCAACGCGGAAACTTCAACGCGATCTACCTCGCCGGGGCGGTTAGCTGCTTGTTGCGCAGTAGCTAGGGTAGTAAAAAGCTGCTCGTCTTCTGCGCCACCGGTGCTCATAATTCCCGCGATTTGCAGACTTAACTGGGGTTGTCCGTTAGCCGGGGTTACGGTGATGGTGTCTCCTAGCGCAACGCCTAGCCGATTTGCGAGCGTGCTGCCCAGCAGCGCCAAAGTGTCGTCTTGGTCACTAATCCAGCCACCACTTAACTGCCACCACTGGCGTAGCCCGATTACACCAGCTTCGCTATGTTCGCCGGTTGGTAAGGAGAGGTGATGGGCGTACCAAGTGCCAACCAACGTCACCGGCACGTCACTGGAAACCCCATTCACGGTAACGTCGGTTTCTAAAAATGGGGCAAATTCGACAATGTTGAACGCCCAAAAAATAGTTTTGATGTTTGCTACTTGATCTTCGGCGAGTCCTGGCCCGGTAGCTTCGGCACCCAGATCATACAACTGTGACAACACTGCCGCATTTCTGGGACGTACAACTATATTCGCACCGTAAGTGGAGAGTTCTTGATTCACTTTGTCACCTACGTCAAACATCACCGCGAGCATCGCGGTGGCTATGGTGGCACCGAGCGCTGTGGTGATAGCGAGCAGCACTCGACCGCCTCGTCTACCGGTTACTGCTCGACGTATCAATCGCCAGAACATGGTTGCTGGTTCTCCAATCGTGGTGATAAGTAGCTTTTAAGCAGCGCAGCTTATGCAAAGACAGACTCGGCTTGCTCTAGATCGGCTAGTTCAATTATTAGCATCCCGTCGCGGATGGTGTGCTCTAGCGGTATGGGGTTGCATCCCCCACGAAAGCCGATAGTGGCGATGTTCATTACCACATCACACAGCCGACAGATGATTTGTCCGGCGCGCTCCAAATAACCAGTGGGGCCGCAAATTTCGCAGGCATCAAGACCGACACCGTATGCGACTGCGTTCTTCTGCACCACAATGAAGCGCACTGTTACCCCGGTTGTGGTGGTGTACGCGAAACGGTGCAGGTGGCCGTCATCTACTGCCGTTAACGGAATTACCGCTTGCGTGCCGATGATGTCATATGGTTCCGGCTCGGATAGCTCCGGCTTATGGTTGGCCACGGCTGCTCCTGCGGTGATAGTGAGCAGAATGGCTGTAGCGCCAAATAACCCCATCTTTGCGGCGACATGACGTTGTCTTGCAGCCGCTTTGCCGAGCCGTTCTCTGGGATGTCCGGTGGTGTTTGCCTGGGCAGCCAGCCGGTTAGCTTTCCAATACCGCAGGGGTAACACGAGAGCGACGAGCAGTAGTAGTGGTAGCAGCAGCCCCTGTTGGTTGATAGCCCAGATCAGCATTCTGAAAGTGCTAGTTGGCAACCGTATCCAACTCCGCGCCACTGCTATCTGAGTTAGCGTTACTAGTTGCGATAGTAGCCAACAAGCGATACCGCTAGTGAGCACGATAACGACGGCAGTGGGTGAGGTAGCTTCGCTGGCCTTGGTTAACGCCAAACCGGTGACGATCACCAGAATCGCACCTAGGATGAACCCCACCACTCGCGCCAATGTTGCTGTGGTGAATATCGGTTGACCTGCAACGATGAAACTAGTTAGCTGCAACAACACCCCTGGTAGTGCGGTAAAAAGTACCAAAGTGCTTATCATCATGGTAAGTGTTGAGCCGAACCGAATCGAACCCCAACTTGTCTGCGCAGTTGACGTAGCGTTACCGCCATTTTTTCGCAGTGCAACCCAAGCGAGCGTTACCAAAGCGAGTTCAAGAACAATCAATACGCTAGTGGCGCTGAAAGTAACTAACTCCCGATTCACTAATCGGGTAGTTTCTCGTAACAGAACCAAAACTATGGCAGCCGTTAACCCAAGCAGTACACCCCACCGGATAACGTGCGGTGTTCGGTTGCTGCGCTGTTCTCCAACTGGAGTGGTGATTAGCGCTGTGTTGCCGGTGAGGTGATGAACAAAATGAGATTCTTGCGCGGTATCTGATGAGTGAATTGGATGCTCGACTGTAGGTACCCGTCTAGCGCAGCGTCCAATCGAACGCTCATGCGGCACTCCATGATTGTTTAGCGCTTCCCAAGTTCCCAGCAAAGCAAGCAGAATGACAGCCGGGGCAGTGCCAGCGACCACTTGAACTAATTGACTTAGCATGAGTGCTCCTCGTCAGTGCGGGTAGCCTGGGAATATTCGCCCTTAGTCGATTATTAGCTAAGGGCGAATACTCCAACGGCTTACCATTCGCGGGGGACGTAGTTGAACTCCCACTCGGCCACGATTGGTTCGCTCCAGAAACGACCGGATACTCCGGTTTCGCTATCGGTGTGCAGCACAGTTCCGGTACTTTCCGGGGATTTGATGCTGAAACGTACGGTATAAATGCCCGCGTCGGGTAGCGCGATGTTTGCGCCGTAGTGTGGGCCGTCGGATGCGTTCATCGGCATGAAAGTGCCACTGGCGGCGACAACACCATTGGAGGTGTTGGTTATGGAGTAATCAACTGTAAGCCCGGGTACAAAGTCGCCAACTCCGTAACCAAGTTCGTTACCCGCAGCAGCGGAGATGTCAGCTTCAATATGCATGTCAGATTCGGCGGCGGACAACCCCATGCCAGCAGGCATCATGTCAACCGGCTGGAAGTAGACGGCAGCCACTTCTAACGGCGGCAAACTCAACGGTTCACCGATAGGCTCTTCGACAAAACCAGCAGCGTCAGGGTCGTCTGGAGCGGGAACATCGGACTTACTAGTAGTGGTGTTCGTAGTATTAGGGGATGTAGGGGTGTCATCGCTACAGGCTGTGAAGCCTAAGAGAAGAGCAGCGGCGCAGCTCATAGCGGCTGCGATGGTGCGGATTTTCATATTTAACCTCCTTGCAGAAGTTGATTAGTGCTGCATTCTCGGTGAGCTAAGGGGTGAACTGAGTGGATGCTTAATTCATCCTTTAGGTCGCTAATGCATAATTGATCAACTTTCTGTTGTTTGTTTATTCGGTTGGTATTTCTTGGGGGCATTGTTACGGGTTTTGCGTACGGCGTGTACCGCTAGGATGATCAGCAGCGCGCAGACTGCACCTTGTGCGCTGAGTGTTTCCACAGTTGGGTGGATACCCAACCAATCGATTTGTGGGCCGCCAGTGATGAAAGTGGTGGGTAGCACGTCACCTTCTTGTAGTTCGGCGATACCTGATCCGGTGAAACTTACCGCCATGACGGCAAGCAACAGCGAAGTGGATAGGAAGAACGGTCGCAGTGGGATGCGTACTGCCAGTAGGCGGATGGCCGCATATACGACGACCAGTGCGAGCGCACCGCTGCCTGCTCCTAGCCAGAGGGGGGAGGTGAATGACCCAGCCTGCATTCTAAGTGCTTGAAATAGCAGTATCACTTCGGCGCCTTCGCGGAACACCGCGAGGAAGCTCACCGCTACTAAAGCGGCACTGGAACCGCCGACCAGCGAGGCGGCGGTGCGCCGTTCGAGGTAAGAAACCCAGGCGGCGGCATCGGCCTTTTGAGCTATCCAATTGGATACCCAAATAAGCATGACTACTGCTGTGAGGATGGTAACGCCTTCAATCACTTCTTGACTAGCACCTGCTAGCGCAGTTATGGCGTTGATGGCGGTAGCCAATGCGATGGATGCTGCGATAGCGAAGCCAGCTCCGGCGTAGATGACGGGCAAGGTTTGTCGCTGGCCGGATTTCACCAGATATGCGATGATCGCCCCCAGTACGAGAATCGCCTCTACGCCTTCACGTAGCACAATAGTGAGGGCGTTCCCGAACAGCCCTGCGAACCCCGGAGTAGGGCCGTCAAGGGCGTGTGCTTGGTCTAGTAGTAGTTGTTTCAGAATGTCAATGTGGGTATACATATCGGCGGCACCCGACTGGCCGGCTGTGATAGCTTTTTTAATGACCCCAAACTCAGTTTCGGCGGCCGTTGCCGATTGGCCGCTAACGTGAGCCATCACTACTTTTTCGAACCCTTTGGCTTCGTAGTAGCCGTAGTAAGCGTCGTTCACTCGTTCCCGGGCGGCATCTAGTTGCCCTGCGTCGAATAGTGTTGCCGCACTGTCGAGAATGGAGTTCATTTCGCGAGCAACGGTTTCCCAGGTGGCTTTGTTACCGTCCCTGGTAGTGGCGGTAGGCACTAACAGTAGGCCAACGAGTGCTGCGACGATGCTAGCTAGTGCCGCTAGCCCGAGGATGCGGTTACGGGTCACAGTTGCTCCAGCTCTTCAATGGGGAGGTGTTCGATGGAGAGATGTTCGGCTGAGGTGCAGTGTTGGGAGAACCCATACCGGCTCACGGTTAGCCCTCCGTCTCTTTATGTAAGGAAAACACTGTCGTCTTCTGCTATGCGGATATATGCAACATAAATGCTGCTTTAATACGTAAGAGTTAACACTATAACGGTGGTCGTTGTCGAACTATGACCACATTTTGGATAAATTACGCGGTTTATACCGGAAAGTCGTAGCCTAATTACTCATTTTAGATAGAAAAAGCTTGCGAAAATATCTAGAGTCGCTGATGGGAACAGCGGTAAACACTTTCGTTAGCACCTTAAAAGAGCGAACCAGTTCAACGAAAAATAACCAAAATGAAAACCGTCCGCCTGTGCATCATTAAATTAACGCACTTTCTTGTATAGCTGGTGTTTGGGAATTTCTGTACCATTTGTTGCACATAGATACTGACAAATATGCAAGATTCTGCACGAAGTTATCTCAAAATGACAATTTCGCGTATGCACTTAAAAAAGGGCGTAAAATCAAATTCGTTGGTTTGTTTAGCAATGGCGCGGCACAGAGGTTTTAAGATTTTATAGCAGAAGATATTTAAGATCATGAGTTTTATGGGTTGTAAATTTGGTTCAGTGGTAACGCGGGTTGTAGCTGGGTTACTTTGTTTCATCTGTGTGGGTTGTAGTGCGGAAACGGATGAGCTTGCTGTGGAACCCACTTTGCCGGTGGGAGCGCATTTGGTGAATCTTGATTGGGAGAATGCAGATTTTGTTTTACCGGTTGATGGTTATGCTATGTCGGCTGGGGAGCGTGGTGTGGTGTTCGCAGCTCAAAATGTGGTGTATACCAGGTGTCTAACTGGATTAAGTGAGGTATCGACAGTTGAGCTTGCACGTTCACAAGTCATGATGAATACTCCTCATACATACGGTCGCCCCAGGTTGTTTTTTGGAGAGTGGGATGCGGGGTATGGGGCAGCTCATGGATATGAAATTGGGGGGACTGATTTTTCCATCCATATGTGGGGAACTGTAGCTAGTGTTTTGGAAAATGATCAGGTGAGGTGTAGTTCAGACCCCGTCTTGTTGACAATGATACCGGCGGGTGTAGCGGCTATATTTGGAGATGATCCTGCGGCGGATGCTTTGACTAGGCTTTATAACGATTCGATTCAGCAAGTGCAGCATGATTCGCGGTATGCTCCGTTGAGTGCGGCTATGGGTGAGTGTCTGCTTAAGAGTGGGTATCGGCTTAGCCCTCAGGGTAGAGGACAAGATTATCCCTCGATGGGGGTTGAGGTGAATCCTGCTTGGTCTACGGAACAACAACTTGCTGCTCAAGTAGTTTCAGCGACTTGCAATGATCAGTTGGGTGTACAGCAAACGCTTGTTGATTTGATGGCTGCGTATCAGTTACAGGTTATTGAGCCGAATAAAGCGGAGTATGTTGCTATTAGGGCTGAGATGCAGACGCGGGTAGATAAGGCTTATGAGATTCTACGTGAAGTTGGTTTGGAGTAACTCGATTGGTGCGTTTGGGGTCAACCCCCATTAGGTGTTGTTCGAGGTTAGTTTGGTACTAGCTGGTTGTTGTTGGGGTGTCTTGGAGCTGAGTGTTTGTGTGGTGGCGGTTTTTGTCTTGAGTGTGGGCTGTTAGTGTTGTGTTGTTCGTCGGAGTCGGTCTGTATTGTGTGGTTTTGTCGTTGTTAACAGCGATAGCTAGCGAACGTCATCTTGATGCGGTATGGGTTTGGTGCCGCCTCTTTATGAGAGGTTTGGTTTATGTCTAGGAGATATCCGGATCAGGTTAAGAGCCGGGCTGTGGAGATGGTGTTTTCGCACTTGGATGAGTATGACTCTGTGTATCAGGCGACTAGGGTTGTAGGGTCGAGGGTTGGTGTTGGTGCTGAGACTCTGCGTCGCTGGGTGTTGTTTGAGTGGAGTAAGGACACCCCGGCAGGTATGGAAGCTGTGGCTGTGAGAGCAGAAGCGGTGTGAATCCCCCCGGCGTGTTCGGAGGGTTTTTAGTTGGGTGACTCTGCGGGTTGCAGGGTCTTGTGTTGAGTATAGTATTGGTTTTCGTATTCTATGGGTGGGATGTCGCCGCAGTATTCGTAGAGTCGGTGATGGTTGTACCAATTGACCCATTCGGCTGTCGCGTATTCGACCGCGTCACAGTCACGCCACGGGCCGTGGCGTTTGATTAACTCGGTTTTATATAATCCGTTGACTGTTTCGGCTAGAGCATTATCGTAGGAATCACCGATAGTCCCGGTCGAGGGTGTCAGTCCGCTCATTGATACCCGTAACCCGTACCGGATCGATGTGTATTGACTCCCGTGGTCACTGTGCGCGACAACACCAGTTAAATCATGGTGGCCTTCGCGTTCACGTTGCCATATTGCTTGGTTGAGGGCATCGATCACAAAATCTGTGTTCATCGTTGTGGATGTTCTCCATCCCAGAATACGGCGAGCATACGCGTCGATAACGAACGCGACATACACCCATCCCGTCCATGTTGACACATATGTGAAATCCTCAACCCACAACCTGTTCGGGGCCGTAGGGTTGAACTGACGGTTCACCAGGTCACCCGGCAAAGGTGTGCCGTCTGGGATGGTAGTACGTTTCACTTTGCCGCGATGCACACCCTGGATACCCATGACACGCATCAAACGTTCCACCTGACACCGTGGCACTAAGACACCTTCCCGGTTCAACTGCAACCAAACCTTCCGAGCCCCATACACATGAAAGTTGTCATCATAGACCCGGCGAATCTCGACCATGACTTGCTGATCGCGTAGTTCCCTAGCTGTGGGGAGTTTGTCTTTCCACTCATAGAACGTTGCTGGGGCGATCTTGACACCATGCTCACACAACACAGCACAGATCGGCTCAACCCCCCACCGTAAACCATCTGGTTCCCGACGGTTCGCGTGTTCCCTAATGAAATCCACGACTACAACCCTGGCCGGTCGAGCTCGACCGCGAAGAAAACCGATGCCGCTTTCAGGATGGCATTCGCCCGCCGCAATTCAGCATTCTCCCGTTTCAACCGCTTAACCTCCGCTAACTCCTCCGATGTGACACCCGGACGGCGTCCAGCATCAATCTCCGCCCGACGCACCCACTGACGCACCGACTCCACAGTCGCAACCCCCAGCAGATTCGCTACCCGAGTCAACGCCGCCGTATCCGACGGATAATCCGGCCTCGACTCCTGAAACATTCTCACAGCCCGAGCCTTCAACTCCGAGCCATACCTCACCGACACATTCGACATAATTCATCCTTTCACCAAAGAATCAAGTCTCCGAACACACCGGGGGGATTCAGTGAGGGTTAAGGAGTTGGAACGTAAAGTTCGAGACCTTGAAGAAGCTAACGAGATACTGAAAGCCGCTTCGATTTTCTTCGCCGGGGAACTCGACCCCCGCAACAGCCGCAGGTGATTGTTTTCATCGATCAGATGAGGGGTAGGGGCTACCGAGTCGAGTCGATCTGTCGTGTGCTCACAGAGTACGGGATAAGGATCGCGGCACGCACCTACCGGGCGGCCAGACGGCGCGCACCGTCCGCACGCACACGCTCTGATGGGCGGATCATAGCGAAGATGCGTGAACTACGTGAAACCCCTGATATGCGGGGAAGGCTGCCTAGGGAACGGTTCTACGGCAGACGGAAAATGACTCACCTGCTACGCCGAGCTGGTTGGAAGGTATCCGAAGGACAGATCGGCAGGTTGATGCGGCAAGCTGGCATGAAAGGACTGGTTAAAGGGATACGGAAGATCACTACCCGTAAAACCCGCGAACCTCAGAGCAACCGACTTGCTGAACAGGGATTTTACTGCGTCTCAGCCGAACAGTCGGTGGGTGACAGACATGACCTACGTTCGCACACTAGAAGGCTGGGTGTATGTCACATTCATAGTTGACTTGTATGCGAAAGTGATAGTCGCTTGGAACGCAGGATGCCGTATGACCACACAGTTAGTCTCAGACACACTCACATGGGCGCTATGGCGCAGAGATGCCGAAGGGCATCCCGTAGGTGTAAACGACCATCTTGTACACCACAGCGACCACGGTAGCCAATACACCTTTGTTCGCTACGGAGGACAACTCCAAATCGTAGGCATCACCCCATCATTCGGCACCGTTGGGGATGCCCACGATAACGCTCTCGCTGAGGCAGTAAACGGTCAATACAAAGCAGAATGCGTAGACCAAGACAGCCCATTCACTAACCTAGACGACATCTGGCTCGCCACCGCCGACTGGGTTGACTGGTACAACAACCACCGCCTACACGCCGCACTCAACTACCGACCCCCAACCGAAGTCGAAAACGAGTACTACAAAACCCAACAAGCCGCCACAAACAGCGGCAACCGCTAACAAAACAAGCGGCAAAAAACCCATACCAAATCAAGCTACATCGGTGCTAAACAACTCCACCAACCACCCACCCCAACACCAGAAGTGTCAGGAATGTCCTGATACCCGAAGTGTCAGGAATGTCCTGATACAGAACTGTCAGGAATGTCCTGAGACATCACACCTTCCTTGTAATTTTTGGT
>JAIRZI010000080.1 GCA_031267295.1 Propionibacteriaceae bacterium
TAACGCCGACAAGCGTTCCGATATATATTCCGCCGGAGTGGTGTTGTTTGAACTGCTCACCGGCAAGAAACCGTACTACGGCGAAACTGAAATTGAAACTGCATGGATGCATGTACAACGGAGCGTGCCCGCACCGTCTAGCGTAGTGGAAGACTCCACTATCCCCGATTATCTCGATCAACTCGTGCTGGCCTGCACTAGCCGCGACCCGAGTGAACGACCTGCCGACGGACACGAACTGTTGCGTCGGGTACGTATTGCGCGTCGGGCGCTCACCGCCGGCATTACCGACGATGCCGAACTGACTCACGCCATGAACCCGATGGGTATGCAAGATAACGTAGCCAATGCGGCGAGCGTCTCGGTAATATCGCCGCCATCCTCACCCGCCGCCGTTACCGGTAGCGAGTCTTTGAGTACGCCGGATTCAGTTAACGAAGAGACTCCGCAACTGCTAGTGGGCGCTGATGCCCGTCGCACAAAAGCAAAAAGAGTAGGAGCTATGCGCCTGCCTGCGTTCAACAACGAAAAAAGGTATCGCAAACGTCGCGGCGTGGTTGGGTTCATCAGTGTGCTGCTTCTGGCGCTCGTGTTTGGCTTCGGTACCTGGTGGTTTGCCGCCGGACGCTACACCGACATGCCCGACCTGCGCAATCAAACTCGCGACGATGCCAACTTGTTGGCTGCCCAAGCTGGCATCACTCTCAAGATTGCAGATAGCTACTCCGAAGATGTCCCCATTGGATTAGTGATCACCACCGACCCAGCAGCTAACACTAAAATTCGCCGTGGTGGTGAAGCGAAAACGTTTCTTTCTATCGGCCCAGAGCGCTACCCGGTACCAAATTTGGTAGGTAGCACGTTGGAGGAAGCCAAAGCAACGCTACAGTCAGTTAACTTGGAGTTAGGTACGGTAACGGACGGTTGGAGCGACGATCAACCATTGGGTGTCATCATTGATCAAAGCGTTGCGCTAGGTGAGCAGGTTCGACGGAACACTTCTATCGGAGTAACCGTATCGCGAGGGCGTAAACCTATCTCGGTGGTTGATTACACCGGGCAGTCTGCCGCAAGTGCGTTGTCTGATTTGAACGCCGCCGGGCTGGAAGTGGAGATCATCGACACTTACTCCGATACCGCCCCCTCCGGCACAGTGCTCAAACAGGAACCGAGTTCTGGGGAGTTATTCAAAGGCGAAACTGTAAAACTCACCGTATCGAAAGGACCGGAGCAGGTGGCGATTCCCGCTGGGCTGGAGTGGAGCAGACTCTCTGATGCCCAAGCCATCCTTGAAGCTTCCGATTTGAAATACGAAGTGCGGCAAAGCATCAGTTACATTGGGTTAAATATCGTTACCGAAACGTCCCCCCAGTACGGCACTATGGTACCTCGTGGCTATTCGGTGATTCTTTACATCAAATGAGCGGTGCCATTTAGGCCAAGTTGCACCACGCAAGCTCACCCCAAAGTAGCGAACAGTTCGGCGAGCACTTTTCCAGCAGTGACGCACTCCTCAAAGGTAACGTTTAGGTTGGCAACCGCTCGCACGGTGGTAGGGCCGACGGCGGAGAGCGCGACACCCCGCGCTTTCGCAGCATCGAGCAGTTCTGTCGCGGTGCGAGAACCGGTTTGCATCACTACGATATTGCTTTGCGGGGGGACAGTGATCACCGCAGGGTTTACGTCCCTGACTCGCCGAGCTATTTCAGCGGCACCAATGTGATCGTCAGCCAGCCGCGCAATGTTATGTTCTAAGGCGTATAACGCCATTGCGGCGAGTACTCCAGCTTGCCGCCACGCCGCGCCCAGCGAACGACGTTGCACTCTTGCTTTGGCGATAGCATCCTGGTTTGAAACCAGCACGCTACCCACTGGAGCACCCAGCCCTTTGGAGTAGCACACCGACACCGTATCAAACAGTTTGCCGTAATCAGCCAAAGGAATACCGGTCACCACATGCGCATTCCAGAGCCGTGCCCCGTCTAAATGCAATCCGACATGGTGCCGCTTTGCCATGTTATGGATAGCTAACAGATTTTCATACGGTTGAATAGTGCCGCCGCCGAAGTTGTGAGTGTTTTCAATCTCCACCGCAGCGGTGCCGGTCAACAACCCTCCGCGCGGCGAGATAAGCGCTTCGATGGTGGCGGTGTCAGCGATACCACTACCAGCAGAACTCCAAGTGCGCGTAGTGATGCCATGTAACCCGGCGTGCGAACCAGATTCAGCTCGCACGATGTGCGCCTGCTCGTCACAGAGCACTTCTTCGCCACGATTTGCCAAGGTGAACACACCTAACAAGTTCGATAATGTGCCGGAAGCTACAAACAATCCAGCTTCATGTCCTAACAACTCCGCCGTACGCCGTTCAAGCGCAGTAACGGTGGGGTCTTCGCCATACATATCATCACCCAGCGCGGCATCAAGAGCAGCTTCGCGCATAGCGCGACTAGGTTGAGTTAGAGTGTCGGAACGCAAGTCAATCACGAGAAGATAGCCTACGCGCTGCCGATCACCAGTTGCGTACGCTCATCAATTTTTGGATCAATGCCGCTTGTTTGCATTAAAACTGGCTTTCACCAATTTAGGGTGTAGCGGTAAAAGGCAAAAGGTGTTTTCGGCTGTGCTTTGATGCGACTCAACAACCCAGACATTTCTAACTTAAGTTTGATCACTTAAATACCCGAAATGTTAGCATGAACCAACAACAGCAACCCGGTAAACCATCCGCCCCCAAACCCGAGATAGTTCAGTTGAACCATCAATAAGCAACGGGAATCGGATGAGCGAACTCAAACATCCCAATCCGCAGGCTCCAGCGTGGTACGACGCGCGGAGGAGGACACATTGAGTCGTTCCGCGATCATAAACGCCAACTCCATTGCTTGATTGCGGTTCAATCGCGGGTCGCACAGTGATTCATACCGGTTCTGCAAATCAGCTTCGCTTACGCGAGTCGCACCGCCCAAGCACTCCGTGACATCATCACCGGTCAGTTCGATATGTACCCCTGCCGGCCAGCTACCAAGTAATTCATGCACATCAAAAAAACCGTCCAACTCGTCCACAACAGCCGCATATGACCGGGTTTTATAACCGGATGCCGTCTCAAAAGTGTTGCCGTGCATCGGGTCGCAAACCCACGCTACTTGCCGTCCGCTACTTTCAACCGTTTCGATGATCTCCGGTAACACTTCACGTATCTTGTCTGCTCCCAGTCGGGTAATAAAACTAATTCGCCCCGGAATCCTATCCGGGTCTAGCTTTTCAGCGATCGCTAACGCTTCTGCGCCCGTCGCCTGCGGCCCCAATTTGATACCCAAAGGGTTCGCCACATGACGCAGCAGTTCGACATGAGCACCAGTTAACTGCCGGGTGCGCTCCCCAATCCACAGCATATGCCCCGAAGTGCCGTAAGGTATCCCGGAACGAGAATCAATTCGCGTCATCGCATGTTCATAATCAATGAGCAACGCCTCATGGCTGGCGTAATAATCAACGCTGCGCATCGTCTCGGCTTGTACCCCGCAAGCCTCCATGAACCCCAACGCTCGCTCAATCTCGGCACTGATCTGTTCATAACGCACCTCAACCGGACTATCGCGCACAAATGAAGCGTTCCAGGCGTGCATTGCACGCATATCGGCGAAACCACCTTTCACGAACGCACGCACCAAGTTAAGAGTGGCAGCCGAAGCGTTGTACATGCGTAGCAACCGCTCCGGGTCATGGGCGCGCGCTTGTGCCGTGAAGTCGTATCCGTTGACAGCATCACCGCGATACGCTGGAAGAGTGCAGTTATCGCGCGTTTCAAAGTCTGACGAACGCGGTTTGCCATATTGGCCCGCGATACGTCCCACTTTCACAACCGGCAGTTCGGCGGCGTAGGTGAGTACTACCGCCATCGAGAGCAGCACCCGCAAACTCGCTTTAATCGAATTGGCGCTCACCATGTCGAACGTTTCGGCACAATCGCCCCCTTGCAAAATGAAAGCGTTACCGGCGCCAGCTTGCGCAATACGGTTGCGCAGTTCGTCACATTCCCCTGCGAACACCAATGGCGGTAA
>JAIRZI010000063.1 GCA_031267295.1 Propionibacteriaceae bacterium
GAGCAAAAGAGGTCTTTGTTCAATAAATCCGAAATAGAAAGACTCACATAAACGACACCTCTAAATAACCGGATCACTTCACGCCCTTTTGCTCACACGCAATGAAAGACGATAAGTAATCAATGGTCTGAAAGTGAGGGTAAAAAGAACCCGTAGGTTCTTCCATAACTTCGTAATTGTCTGATTAGATGCACTGAACTCCAACTACTTGACAATCAGGGCAACGATGCGTTGCAAATCATCGATGTCGGCGTACTCAATAATAATGCGACCTTTTAATTTTCCAGAAGTCACTTTCACACGAGTATCTAACGTGTCGGAGATACGGATGGCGGCAGCGGCGGATACTGCATCCGATTTCGCTGACGGCATGGAACGTTTTACCTTGTTAACATCGGTTTCCCCCAAGGAAACTAATTCTTCTGTGATACGTACTGAGAGACCTTCAGCGATGATACGACTAGCCAACTGTTCCATAGCGGATTGATTGGCTAGCGTCAACAAGGCACGAGCATGACCAGCGGAGAGAACACCGGCAGCAACTTTGCGCTGCACCACTGTTGGGAGTTTTAACAATCGAATAGTGTTACTAATGTAAGGCCGCGACTTGTGCAGTCGAGTGGCTAACTCATCCTGAGTTCCTCCGAAATCATCTAACAACTGCTGATAGGCAGCTGCTTCCTCAATGGGATTCAACTGCGCTCGATGTAGATTTTCAAACAGTGCATCGCGCAGCATTGCATCATCATCGGTGGCTCGTACAATGGCGGGAATGCGCTCTAACCCCGCAAGTTGATGCGCCCTCCAGCGCCGCTCCCCCATAATGAGTTCATAACTAGCGCCTTTTTGCCGCACTACAATGGGCTGTAGCAATCCCACATCTGCGATGGATTCCGCTAATTCTGCTAATGCGTCCTCATCGAATTCGTGTCGCGGCTGCGCAGGATTCGGTTTTATTGCAGCGACAGGCAGCTCCTCATACCACGAACCGTCGCCAAAAGTACCCGGTGGCGTAAATCCGACGGTAGCATCAACAGCCCGTCCCACCGCATCTGCAGCGGTTTGCTGAAATAATTCACCTAAACCACGTCCTAGACCGCCCGCTTTTTTCATAACTGTCCTTCTTCCATCGCCAGTATCACTGCCAACATCTATTCTCTGACACTAGAGCGTTTCACGTGAAACGCATTCTTCCCAGTTTTATGAGCATACCTGAGCTAAGAAAAGTCGCGATGAGCGTTGATAGCTGGCAGGCACAACAAACTGTAGCGTCTTAATTTTATAAATGACATGACCGCAGTGTATATGTGAGCGTATTTCAGCTATCTCGGCAGCATTTACCAAGTTGGAATACTGTGTTTAAGGAGAACCCCAGTGTAACCACTTAAAGAAATCGCCTAACCATACACACCTAAAGAGCATATCTTACGTAGCGTTACCCACCGACTAGTTTTTGCTTTGTTTCATATCTCGTTTCCATCTTGTCAGTAACTGCCGCTAGAGTGTGGGAGTCCACGAAAGAAGATCAAATGACCGATATTCCGAGCGATTCAGAGGTGATCGCTGAACTGTATAGCAATGAAGATATGGACGCGCCGCGCGCTAAACGCGCTGTCGATACGCCGTTGCCCAATGTCTTTGTTCCTGACGTACTACCCCACCCTAGATTTGTTCGCATTATGGTTTTAGCTAACCAAAAGGGTGGCGTAGGTAAAACCACTACCGCTGTAAATATCGCCGCTGCGCTCGCGCAGGGTGGACTTCGGGTACTGGTAATTGATCTTGACCCACAAGGCAACGCATCTACCGCGCTTGGTGTACAACATCAGCGGGGAATACCGGGGACATATGAGGTGTTACTTGGTTTAGTGCCGTTCGCACAAGCTGTACAAACTGCCGCCGAGCACCCTGAGATCACTGTACTTGCAGCAACCCCTGATCTTGCTGGTGCTGAAATTGAGTTGGTAGAGCTTCCAGGAAGGGAGCGCCGCCTCAAAACTGCGCTGGATAGCTATCTCACCACCACTTATTATGATTATGTTTTCATCGATTGCCCCCCTAGCCTTGGATTGCTCACCGTCAACGCATTTGTTGCCGCCTATGAGATTTTATTGCCCATCCAATGCGAGTACTACGCGCTGGAAGGAGTATCGCAACTACTGCATTCTGTGCAATTGATACAGGCCGGAATTAATCCGCACCTTAAAATCTCTACAGTACTGCTCACTATGTATGACTCTCGAACCCGGCTCAGTCAACAAGTAGCCGATGAAGTGCGTACTCACTTCCCTACCCAAACGCTAAAAACAGTGATCCCCCGTTCAGTACGGGTGTCAGAGGCTCCATCGTATGGCTGTAGCGTACTCACATATGACGTTCGTTCTGTCGGTGCTAAAACCTACCGCTCTGCTGCTGCTGAGATTGCCTTACAGGATGTTTAGTACTTAACAGTTATGATGTGACTGACATTACTTGCCTAAGGGTGCTGAGCGTCGCCTAATTGAACTCCAAGCTACAACAGTTCAAACTAAAAACCACAAAGACATAAGCTAAGTCAGGCATTAGCAAAATAGCGCAGTTGCACCTTGTGGCAGTTATTGACTTTGCCGCGTTACTGTTTTCATGTTTCATGTGAAACAGCTCTCGCCCAACATCCCACTAAAACCCAACTCTTTGCGCGTGACTATAGTTGCGATGTTTCATGTGAAACATATCGGCGGGAATGGCTTTCTTCTAATCGTTTGTCACTTGTTTGATGCACACTTAACCCACATGGTGAGTAGGTATAGCGCTAATGCACTCTGACTACAAAGGTGTTGCCCGGCAGTGTAACAATGTCGGCAGCTAAATTGGCGCGTCGTAACTGCGGTAGCACTTTCGTCAACTCTTGGTTGACGGTTTTACCTTTCAACGCAAGTAGTTCCCCGCCCGCTGTGAGTAAGGGTAAACACCACTGCAACAGTTTTGTGAGTGGGGCAACTGCCCGGCAAACAACATATTGATACTGCTTGTGATGATCCTCCGCCCGGCCACGTACCACCTCAATCTGAGATGCCAAACCCAAGTCTTCCACTGTCTCCACTAGAAATGTGTGCCTCCTGAGTAATGGTTCAAGTAGTACTACCTGCAACGCGGGACAATTAATCGCTAGTGGAATCCCCGGTAATCCAGCTCCGCTCCCTACATCCACTACAGTCGCTCCTTGGGAAATCAGTGATGCCAACGCCAGAGAGTTCAACAGATGTCGCTCCCAAATGCGTTCGGCTTCATGTGGCCCAAGTAAACCCCATTCAATGCCTTTAGTGGCCAGAATCTCAGCGTAGCGCTTTAGTAACGTAAATCGCTCGTCTGACAAATGTTGCAGCACTTCATAGGTGGGTGTCGGTATATCAGTCACTCAATATATTCCCTTATCATTGCCGGAGATGCGCTATCAAAGAGAGCGTCGTTATCTGTAATCCCCAAGATGGACAATCTTTTTTTAAGTTGATCTACATCACCATAGTAGGGCAACATTTTTTACAGCATCGAAAACTTAATTAGCAGAAATTACTACCCGACGGTTTGGTTCCAGACCTTCGGATTCGCTCACTAATCCGGCTGCTGCCACTACGTCATGCACAATTTTGCGCTCAAACGGATTCATCACTGGAAGTCGCACCGGCTCACCGGTATCCCGCAGTTCATTAATAGCATCCTGTGCTAATAGTTGTAATTCTTTACGACGTTTGTTGCGATGCCCAGCAATATCTAGCATCAACCGCGAACGATGCCCTGTTTCCGTCAACACCACCAAACGAGCTAACTCCTGCAAGGCATTCAGCACCTCGCCATCTTTGCCAACCAACACGTCGGAGTCAGTGACAATAGAGATGTGCGCCCTATCGCCTTCAGTGAAAGTGTCAATATCACCATCCATATCGGCGATATCGAGTAGCTCTTCTAAGTAATCCGCTGCAATATCGCCCTCAGTGTCTAGATTTACTGGATGTTCTTCAGTGATGAAAGGATTGCTGTCTTCTATGGTGGTATCCGTCTCGGATTCAGGTGCTGCAGTTTCTTCGCTCATCTTCAGTCTTTCTCTAGGTTCTCAACCTACTTGCGGTAGGTAGTTGTCTCTCGTCAGTTGTCGAAAAAGCTCACTTTTTGCGTTTTGCCCGTGCTTTTCGTGACGGCTGCTGTCGCACCACAACTTGCTGTCCACTGGAATTGGTGCGTATTACGGTGGTGGAAGTTTCTGCATTTGGGGAAACCTTACGCGCTGCCTGCGCCTGCTCCTCTTGTTCGCGCTGTAGTTGAGCAGCCTTTGCAGCGAGTGAGCCTTTATTCTTCTCGCGAGCTTTTTCTAATCGGTCACGTTCCAGCTCACGCGGGTCTAACCCTTTGGCAATCATGCGGTCTTCCCAGTCAACGTAGGCGGGAGTGTTTGGCGTCGGATATTTCCGCACCATAATGTACTGTTGCACCCCTGTCCAGATGTTAGAACAGCACCAGTAAAACAACACCGCTATCGGAATGGATACGCCGCCGATGGCGTACATGCCGGGGAACAGATACATCATCCATTTCTGTTGTTTACCCATTGGGCCTTCCAACACACTCGGCGGCATGTTGCGCTGCATTGAATACAACTGTTGAGCAAACAACACACCTGTCATCACAACAATCAGCACCAAAGCAAGAACCTGTGTGACTCCAAAGGGTGACGGTGGCAAAAAAGTGCTTGAAAAGCGCGCCCCAAACAGTGTTGCGTTTTGCAGTGACTCCATTAGATCGGGACGTTGCTGTAGCCAGTAACCTTTAACATCAGCGATAGTTTCGGCGCGAGCGATGGAACTCATCACCCAAAACAACCCCATAAAAACCGGCATCTGCACAATCAAAGGTAGACAAGACGCATATGGGCTTACACCGTTCTCTTCATACAAGCGCATTGTTTCGCGGCTTTGTCGATCACGATCATCTTTGTACTTCTGGCGAATCGCAGTGAGTTCACCTTGAATCGCTGTAGTTGCCCGCATCGACTTCACTTGTTTGACATACAACGGTAGTGACGCTCCACGCACCACTACAGTCATCAAAATAATGACTAACACCCAGGTAACACCTGAGTTTTTGTCAAAAATTAACGACACTCCGTTATGTAGCAGCACCATCAAACCTGAGACTAGCCAGTAAAAAGGTGCCAAAATTGTGTCCAGAAAACCCATCATGAGATTACCCCTAATGCCCTATTTTTGTATGTGACGACCGTTTCTTGAGTTTGTTGAAGTGTCGTCAATTTGCTTGATATATAACCTTTTTCAGCCAATTCGTTGGCTAGCTGAGAACCAGGTACTGGGTCGAACCCGCCGGTCGTCCACGGGTGACAACGACAGATGCGCCGCACTGCTAACACAGACCCATGCAACGCACCGTGGGTTTGTAAAGCATCGAGTGCATATGCCGAACAGGTCGGATAATAACGACAAACGTCACCATACAACGGAGAAACAAGCCGGCGCCAAACTTTGACGAAACTCATTAAAAACCACTTCATAGCGCAACTCCAACATTTTTCATAGAAACTGTATTATTAGCTTTTTCAAGTCGACGCACCACCTGTTTCCAAGCTGTATGCAGATCATTGGCTAGCTTCTCATTTTCGTTTGCTGCCGCCCACAATGCGCGCACAACTATATGAGCACATGGATCAGCTACTGACAACTCATTGCGTACTAAATGTCGTAACTGTCTTTTTACACGGTTGCGCGTCACTGCTCCACCAACGGCCTTTGACACAATAAAGCCGATTTGACTAGGTGATTTATTGTCAACAGCAGCATATATAACTAAGGTATGACGCCCAACGCGAATATGGGAATGAACGACCGATCTAAACTCAGCCGTCAGCCGAAGTCTATTGACGGCACTAAGCACGGGATTTACGCAGACAGTTCGTGACGACCCTTGCGACGCCGTGCAGCCAGGATGGCGCGCCCTGCACGGGTACGCATTCGGGCACGGAATCCGTGAGTACGACTACGACGACGGTTACTTGGCTGAAAAGTGCGCTTCATTGTGGGATCCTCTAAGCTCTGGTGTGCCACCACCATCTCGGTCATGATCTGCGTCCAAATCACGAAAAAGCAGTAGCACGTCACGCATAGCCGCCGACTGTCGGCAGCTTGCCTAGACTACCTCATTGGCGTGTCTAGCAGCAAAAGTAAGCGAATAATACGTTTTACAATCGTAAGTTATGGCTTTGTGACACGCTGAAAATAGCTACAACAACCTAAATATATTTATAAGAACAGTTTGCAGTCTTCCTAAACATTGGGCTATGTTCGCTCTAGTTAAAGTTATCCACAGGGTTTACAAGGTGAGAGCTTGTGTCACTGCACTTCCGCAGTGTCAACAGTAAATAACCACTGTTTTTTGAAGAGGAGAGCACATGTCAGATGTGAAACTTTCTGATCTGGAAACTGCCTGGAAGCATGTGCTATCTGACGCTGATCCATCAACAAAGGCTTGGCTACGCGATACACAACCACTCACCATCCACGATTCCCACATTATGGTTGCAGTAGCGAACGATTTTACCCGGCAACGCATCGAAACACACTATCGTTCACAAATTGAGGAAGCTCTTTCTGATTTTTTCAAACGTGATATGCACTTGGCAATCACTGTCGAAGCTGGCCTTGAACTTTCCTTTGGTGAAGCGGAGCTAGTCAACGATGGTTCCGGTTTAGAAGATGTTGGCCCAATCCGTTTGATTCCCCGCCCCGATGCTCCATACCGTGTTTCTCCAGATAACACGCCAACCATAACCGGGGAACCCACCCTTAACCCTAGGTACAACTTCGATACTTTTGTCATTGGCTCATCAAACCGTTTTGCCCATGCTGCCGCCACTGCGGTAGCTGAAAGTCCCGGAAGAAGCTACAACCCATTACTGATATATGGTGGTTCTGGGTTAGGAAAAACCCATTTATTACACGCAATTGGTCACTATTTATTGCAGTATTACCAGGGTATTCGCGTGAAATATGTATCAACAGAGCAAATGACCAACGATTTCATTAATGCTATTCAAAATAACAGTACGGCTGCTTTTCGCCGTTCCTACCGCAACGTTGATGTATTACTAATTGATGATATTCAATTTTTGGAATCTAAAATACAAACGCAGGAAGAGTTTTTTCACACTTTCAACACACTTCACAACGCTCAACGCCAGATTGTGATGACATCTGATAGGCCGCCAAAAGCATTAGAAACATTAGAATCTCGGTTACGTAGCCGTTTTCAATCCGGATTGATAACAGATATTCAACCACCCGACATCGAAACTCGTATCGCCATTTTGCGTAAAAAACAGGCTATCGAACACCTTTCGGTGCCCGATGACGTACTGGAATTCATTGCTAATCGTATTCACACCAATATTCGTGAACTAGAAGGTGCCTTGATTCGAGTCAGTGCATTTGCATCACTTAACCGACAACAACCGTCGTTGGCGGTGGCTGAAACTGTATTGAGAGACCTTGTTCCCGATCAAGATTCTGAAGTGAATATTTCTACAATTATTGGAGTAACCTCTTCATATTTTGGGGTAACCGTAGATGATCTATTAAGTACTTCCCGCACACAAGCGCTAGTTTTAGCTCGTCAAATTGCTATGTATCTTGCCCGAGAAATGACGAGCCTTTCGTTGCCTCGTATCGGACAAGAATTTGGTGGTCGAGATCACACCACCGTGATGCACGCTTTTCGCAAAATAAAAAACCTTATGCGGGAACGGCATTCTATTTACAACTATGTGACGGAACTCACCACCCGTATCCGGCGAACAGAATAATTATCATTTAGTAGAATCTAAAGGGTGTTACCTTTATCCACATTCTTATCCACATTCTTCTTAATAACTGGTTTGTACTGTGCATCCGTTCAAAAATGAACTCCACTATTCACATTTATCAACTATCGCAATCCACTAAAAAACCCATTTTATACACCCTTGAAACTGCCAAGACAAGCTTAAATACTATTTATCCACCGTTTCCACAAAGGTTATTACTTTTACTGAATATATACTTAAAAGACAATTGAACTCACATACCTTAAATTGTGAATAACACCATAGTGTGACCATTATGCACAAAAGTGTCTAACTCGACCGATAGTATCTATTTAGACACCATGGAGGTGTACCAACATCACCTACCTGCTTCTCTTTTGAGTAGAATGAGTTGACCAGACGGAGTATGAAGTGAAAATCAGGATCGACAGGGATAAATTCGCTGATGCAGTTGCTTGGGCCGCACGTAGTCTGCCTGCCCGACCCACAATGCCAATCTTGGCTGGAATGCTTATAAAAGCAGTTGATGGGATCGTTACATTTTCTAGTTTTGACTATGAAACGAGTGCCGAAGTGGAAGTAGCGGCACAGATTTTTGAAGACGGTAAAACATTAGTGAGCGGAAAACTGCTAGACGCTATTTCCCGGCAGTTACAAAACCGGCCAGTTACGATTACCACACAAGAAAATAGAACAGAAATTGAGTGTGGCTCATCGCGCTTTACACTACAATCACTCCCGGTAGCCGAATATCCAGTTTTACCCCAAATGCCACCCGCCACCGGAACCGTTGCGTCTAATTTGTTTGATATTGCGGTCAAGCAAGTAATTACTGCGGCTGGAAAAGATGAATTACTTCCGATTTACACCGGCGTTCGTATTGAGATTGATGGCGATACACTTTCGTTGTTATCCACAGATCGTTATCGCATGGCGTTGAAAGAAATTAAATGGAATCCCAGCGCAGAAACTGAAATAGCGGCGGCCATCATTCCAGCGAAAGTGTTGGGAGAAACCGTACATTCTATGGGTTCTGGTAACGAAATTGTTATTAGTCTGTCTTCAAATTCGCTAGGTGACGGGTTAATGGGGTTTGAGGGAGAAGGGCAAGGGGGAAAAAGACAACTTACAACCCGGTTGCTGGATGGCGAATTTCCGAAGTTTCGTCATTTAATGGATGTAAAAGGCAATGTGGTGGTGAGAGTTAAAAAGGAAGACCTTATTGCGGCTGTAAAACGAATTTCTTTAGTGGCGGAACGCAACACCGCACTACGAATGACGATCAACGATAATCAAATAGTTTTAGAGGCCGCCACTGGTGATCAAGCTCAAGGTTCTGAAGCGATCGAAGCGGTTGTAGAGAGAAATAATGATGATGCAGAAAAAATTACTGCCGTTGGTTTTAATCCCAGCTATCTTGCCGACGCAGTAGGAGCACTGGACACCGTATACGTTCACTTTGCATTTACAGCTCCGGGGCAGCCTTGTCTATTACAAGGGCTTAATGATGTGGATGGTATCCCAGAAACAGACTATAAACATGTCATCATGCTTATGAGGTTGCCGGTGTAGTCGGCTGTGAAAGATGTATGTCAGTGACCTTTCGTTAAAATCATTTCGCAACTATCAACAGCTTGATGTTGTTTTTGTTCCTGGTGTCACAGTATTTTTAGGTGCCAACGGCCAAGGTAAAACTAACTTAGTAGAAGCAGTGGAGTATTTATCCACGCTCTGCTCACACCGTAGCGCAACAGTTGCTCCGCTAGTGCGCAGTGGAGATTTACAAGCTGTGCTACGCGCTAGAGTTGTTGCTGGTGTGGATGATCCACGTACGCTACAACTGGAGTTGGAGATAAACCCAACAACAGCAAACCGAGCACGTCTAAACCGAATGCCAGCTTCACTACGACAACTACCAACTGCGTTACGCACAGTTTTATTTACACCAGATGATTTAGATATTGTAAAAGGAGGCCCGGCAGCGCGGCGCGATTTTATTGATTTTTTAGTATCGGCTCGCTGGCCACGTTTTATTGGTGTGCGTTCCGATCTTGCAAAAGTGCTTAAGCAGCGCAATGCGCTATTAAAACAAGTGGCACACTGCGGAGGACGGCTAAGTGAAGAAGAAATTATCACTTTGGAGGTATGGGATGAAAGGCTAATTGGGTTCTCCGCCGACCTTATTGCTGCTCGGGTGAACACCATAAGAGACCTTATGCCGTATCTCACCGCCTTATATGCGGGTATTTCACCAGTATCTGAAACGGTGGTAGCGCACTATTTATCCGCCGCCACTACAGAGCCGGATGTTATTACCACCACATATGAAATTTGGGTGGATAACCTAACCACAGCGCTGCGAATTCGTCGTAATGAAGAATTACGAGCTGGAGTTACTTTAGTAGGGCCACATCGTGACGACATTGAATTCAAAATCGGACTATTCCCAGCTAGAGGGTATATCAGCCACGGTGAGGCGTGGTCATTAGCGCTGGCGTTGAAGTTGGCCGCCTATCAATTGTTGCGCGCAGATAGCATAAATCCAGTGCTAATTCTTGATGATGTGTTTGCTGAACTAGATAAGACCCGGCGTACCCGATTGGCCACTCATATTGCAGACGCAGAACAGGTGTTAATTACTGCTGCGGTGGATGATGATGTACCAGAAGTGTTGCACGGTGTCAGGTTTAGAGTGGAAGCAGGAAATGTCAGCGCAATAGGTGATTAGAAAAATTATTACAAAATGTAGAGATGAAACGAAAGTAGTACACGTAATCCATTTTGAAATCAGCAATGAAGAAAGGCAGCTAAACGCTAAGGAGTAGCAACATGAGTGAAATACATGACCCTACCGGGTTAGATGTTGCGTTGGATATTGCAGACGAATTAGGTACTATTCTTCCGCCACCACGGGTTGGAAAACCTAAACCTCCGCGTCCGCGTTCCGCACGTAAAGCTTCCGACTTGGAACCCGTGGGTGTGCTATTCGCTCAAGTCATAGGGGATAAAGGTTGGTCTAAACAGCTTGCAATTCAACAATTGTTTGCGGCTTGGCCCACATTGGTAGGACAGACGAACGCTGCACACTCTAAACCTGTGGGTTATAACGCTGGAGTGGTCAGCGTTGTAGCCGAATCTACAACTTGGGCTACGGCGTTGCGTACCATTGCTGCGCAGGTGGTCGCTCGGCTAAACGAAGTGTTGGGGGAAGGTACGGTTACGCGACTAGAAGTGCGTGGTCCAACTCCCCCATCTTGGAAAGCTGGGCGGAGATCCGTTCCTGGGCGCGGCCCGCGAGATACCTATGGGTGAGTAGAGAGGTACATAACCTAACTCTAAAGCAGCGAGAGTGGCTATTTTTGGCTAAATATGGCCAACGCTCTCTTATATTGGCGCAAAAATCTGCGTAATTTGTTATAAATCTGCTAGACTTAGCCGAGTTAGGAGCATTGTTCTTTCGTCTCTCTAAACTTCACAGAAATGTTGTAGTGGGTTGGGAAAGGCTGTGCCCAATTCTTTAGGAGTACGAGTGAGCGATCCCGGTGACCCAAACACCTCGGCGGACAACAATGCTGCCATGAACGACGATCAGGAGTTAATAGAGATCGTCCTAGGTGATGAAACGGTTGATTTCAAAGGGGGTGAGAGTTACACCGAAGCCGATATTGATGTGTTGGAGGGGCTGGAAGCAGTGCGGCTACGCCCCGGTATGTATATCGGTTCCACTGGTGAACGTGGTTTGCATCACCTGGTGTATGAGATCGTTGATAACTCCGTCGATGAAGCGTTAGCGGGCTTTGCCGATGAAATTAACGTAGAAATTCTCCCCGATGGGGGTTGTCGTGTACAAGACAACGGACGTGGTATTCCGGTTGCAGAACACCCAAAGCAACATATTTCAACACTGACAGTAGTACTGACGATGTTGCACGCTGGTGGTAAGTTCGGCAACAGCGGGTACAAAGTTTCTGGTGGGCTACACGGTGTCGGGTCGTCTGTGGTAAATGCGGCATCCAGCAAACTGATCGCCGATGTTTATCGCGATGGTTATCATTGGCAGCAGACATATATTGATGGCGGAAAACCAATAGGCAAAGTGGAACGATTGGAGGCTACTGATCAAACCGGTACAACAATCACTTTCTACGCCGATCCCACCTTGTTGGAAACCACTAACTACTCATACGAAACACTAGCAACTAGGTTTCGAGAGATGGCTTTCTTGAATAAAGGGCTGTGTATTAATATCTGCGATCTTCGCCCTGGCCATGTTGATGAAAATGGTGAACCGGTGCAAGATTCATTCCAATTTTCTGACGGCCTTACGGATTATGTCCGTTTTCTTAACGTTTCCAAAGACCCATTAGCACCAATCATTGATGTTGAGGCTCATGATTCAGGTCAGCAGATGAGTGTGGAGATTGCACTACAGTGGAACACCACTTATGGCAGTTCGTTGCACACCTTTGTCAACACAATCAACACCACTGAAGGTGGCACCCATGAGGAAGGGTTCCGTGCCGCGCTCACAAACACCATCAATAAATGGGCGGAAACCTGGGGAATTGTGCGTAAGCGTGAGGATCGAGTGTCAAACGATGACATTAGAGAAGGTCTCACCGCCGTACTATCACTTAAAATCATCAATCCGCAGTTTGAAAGCCAGACGAAAATCAAGCTTGGTAACACTGCGGCGCGCTCTTTCGTGCAGAAAGTGGTAAACGAACGACTGGGAGACTGGTTCGAATCGCACCCGAGTGACGGCAAGTTGATTATCGGAAAAATTGTGGCCGCCGCGCAAGCCCGAATTGCCGCGCGAAAAGCCCGCGATGCCGCCCGCAGCCGCAAAGGATTACTTGGTTCTGGCGGACTACCCGGCAAACTTGCGGACTGCTCGTCCAACAATCCGGAAGAGTGTGAGATTTTCATAGTAGAGGGCGACTCCGCTGGTGGTTCGGCGAAAGGTGGCCGTGATCCCCGTATTCAAGCCATTCTTCCGTTACGCGGCAAGATTTTAAATATTGAGAAAGCCACACCGGATCGCATCCTCGCTAATAAAGAGGTTGAAGCGATTATCAACGCCTTTGGCACCGGAGCTGAAGTACCGGGTGTGGAGAACATTGAAGAGTTTAATATCGATAAACTGCGCTACCACAAGATCATTTTGATGGCGGATGCCGACGTTGATGGTTCACATATTCGTACGCTGTTACTAACACTGTTGTTCCGATTTATGCGCCCACTAATCGACACTGGGCGTATTTATCTTGCGCAACCGCCGCTGTTCAGATTGCGTTGGACGAATGCAGCACACGAGTTGGCCTATAACGATGCGCAGCGCGATCAGTTACGCGACACCGGGATAGCTGCTGGCAAAAAACTACCAAACGTCAATCCGATTCAACGTTACAAAGGCTTAGGTGAAATGGATGCAGCAGATCTGTGGCAAACCACTATGGATCCTGCGAGTAGACGACTTTTACAAGTGGCTTTAGAGGATGCTGCTGCTGCTGACGAGACATTCACAGTGCTGATGGGTGAGAGCGTTGAGGAGCGTCGGAAGTTTATTCAACGTAACGCGAAAGACGTACGTTTTCTCGATATTTAGTATGCGCGTTTGCAAAGTGCGGTATGCACGCTGAGCGTAGCGGCGAGTAGGAAAAAGAAATGACAGACCTAATAAACGAACCAAATGAAAACAACGTCCCGAACGATAATGGGGCGGCATCGGAGCAGACATTGGCGGTGGTGCCCGATGCTGGTATCGAGCCGGTGGAGTTGCAACACGAAGTACGGGCTTCTTTCCTCGACTACGCGATGAGTGTCATCGTTGATCGTGCATTACCGGATGTGCGCGATGGCTTAAAGCCGGTACATCGTCGCGTGATCTACGCCATGTACGACGGCGGATACCGTCCTGACAGAGGTTGGAACAAGTGTTCCCGGGTGATCGGCGAAGTGATGGGTTTATACCATCCCCACGGCGACTCTGCGATCTATGACACTTTGGTACGCCTCGCACAACCCTGGGTGATGCGCGCTCCACTGGTGGCTGGGCAAGGTAACTTCGGTTCCCCTGGAAATGACCCGGCTGCCGCTATGCGTTACACCGAATGCAAGATGGCACCACTCGCTATGGAGATGGTGCGCGAGATCGACCAAGACACTGTAGATTTTCAGCCTAATTATGACAACCGCGAAACTGAACCGACGGTGCTACCAGCGCGTTTCCCGAACCTACTAGTAAACGGTTCAACAGGTATCGCTGTTGGCATGGCCACCAACATCCCCACCCACAATCTACGGGAAGTAAATGATGCAGTGCAGTGGGCGCTTGCACACCCTGAAGTTGACCAAGAAGAACTACTGCAAGCCTGTTTGGAGCGCATAAAAGGCCCAGATTTCCCAAGAGGTGCGCTAATCGTGGGGAGACAAGGCATTGAAAATGCATACCGCACTGGTCGCGGTTCGGTGATTATGCGGGCGGTAGTGAGCATAGAAACCGATGATCGTACGGGACGTACCGATCTGGTGGTCACCGAACTACCTTACATGTGTAACCCTGACACTCTGGCTGAAAATATTGCGGGGCTTGTCAACTCTGGAAAGATCACCGGAATTGCAGACATTCGAGATGATTCGTCTGCTCGCACTGGGCAGAGATTAGTGATTTCACTGAAACGCGACGCTCAACCCCGCGTGGTGCTCAATAATCTGTACAAGCACACCAAATTACAGGATACTTTTGGGTGCAACATGATTGCGTTGGTAGATGGAGTGCCACGCACTTTGCGCATCGATCAATTCATCAGCTATTGGGTCGCACACCAGATTCAAGTGATTGTGCGGCGTACCAGTTACCAATTAGCTGAAGCGGAGAAGCAAGCACATATTTATCGTGGTCTAGTTGCGGCGCTCGACCAACTAGATGCGGTGATCGCACTCATTCGGGCATCGCGAACCGCTGATGTGGCGCGGGAGGGGTTGAAGAATCTACTCGGGATTGACGATGTGCAAGCTAACGCTATTCTCGATATGCAACTACGCCGACTGGCGGCGCAAGATCGCCAAAAAATTATTGATAGGTTGACTGAGATTGAAACATTGGTCGCCGATCTCAAAACCATTTTGGCTAGCGAAGACCGGCAACGTGCCATCGTTAGTGGTGAATTGCAAGGCATCGTAGATAAATATGGTGATGAACGGCGCACTCAGATTGTGCATGACGAGGGTGACTTCTCAGCCGAAGATTTTATCCCCAATGATGACATGGTGGTAACCATCACCATGGGCGGCTATGCGAAGCGTACCACGCTCGACCATTACCGCTCACAGCGTAGAGGTGGCAAAGGTGTCAAAGGTGCACGACTGCGACAAGAAGACGAAATTGCACAGCTATTCACTGTTCAAAACCATAATTGGGTGCTTTTTTTCACAAATCAAGGTCGGGTGTATCGACTCAAAGCATGGCAGCTTCCCGAGGCGAATCGGGATGCAAAAGGTGGTCATGTCGCCGGATTGTTGAGTTTCCAACCCGGTGAGACTATTGCCCAAGTGCTCACATTGAAAACCTATGACGATGCGCAGTATCTACTGTTAGCCACCAAAGCTGGTTTGGTAAAGAAAACAAAATTAAAAGCGTACGATTCCGCCAGACAATCCGGTTTGTTGGCAGTGAACTTCCGTAATGATGATGATGAACTGGTAGGAGCAGACCTAGTCAACGCCGATGATGATGTGTTGCTTATTTCACGACGAGGTCAAGCCATTCGTTTCCGCGCAGATGACGTTCAGCTACGTCCGATGGGGCGCGTTGCTTCGGGGGTAAAAGGCATGGACTTCCGAGGTGATGATGCACTGCTGTCGCTAGCAGTGATTCCGGTTGGAATAGCCGAAGATGACAGTTATGTGTTTACGGTCACCGATGGCGGATACGCGAAACGCTCAGCGGTGTCGGCATATCGCACCCAAGGGCGCGGTGGTCTAGGCATTAAGGCAATGAAGCTCAATGATGATCGAGGACAATTGGTTGGCGGATTGGTAGTCAAAGCAACTGATGAGGTGATAGCTATTCGAGAATCTGGACAGGTGACTCGCTCACAAGTTGTTGAAGTGCCAGTGAAAGGCCGCGACACTATGGGGGTGAAGTTCGTTGCCGTCACAGATAGTGACGCAGTGAAAGCCATCACAGTAAATCCAGAAAATGTAGCGCAGAACGAAGATAGTGTAGCGCAGAACGAAGATAGTGAAAAAGATGTGCTAGCTGTGACTACTGCAACCGATATTGTTGATGAAACAAATAACTCACATGAGTAGCGGAAACGCACCTCAACACAATAAAGTGGTGTGGTGCCGTCAAAAAAGCAAAAGGGTAACGTGGTAGACGATAAAAATATCAAAAGCGAAGTAATCGCAGGGACGGAGCATGAAGTGAAACTTCCGGTTCCTGATACTGAAAGTGGTGCTCCCGACGATCTTCCGCCGTTTATGAAGATTGAGACGAACGCCACTGTAGAGCCACATAAGCCAACCATCAGTGAAAAAATCGCCAGCGCTGCGAAAGTCTCAAAGACCGCTGCGAAGGTGTTATCTCCGACAAAAACTCCGCCAAAAGTGAAGCGCGCCAGGCTACGGGTTACCAGATTAGACCCATTGTCAGTGCTTAGAACATCGTTCTTGTTTGCTATGGCGGCGGCCATAATCCTTTTCACTGTAGTTGTCGTAGTGTGGACGGTGCTTTCCGTATCCGGAGCATTGGAATCGATTCAGAAGATTCTTGATTCGGTTGTTGGTAGCGGTAGTGGTGGTGCCATGCAGTTATCGCGTTATCTGGAAACATGGCGCGTACTAGGATTTACGGCGCTAATCTCAGTGATAAATGTGGTACTACTTACTCTGCTGGGCACGGTTACGGCTTATCTGTATAATTTGGCCGCATCCATCTACGGCGGTATTGAAATAACGCTCGCGGAAGACCCTCATTAAAGTCGACACTTGCTGCTTCGCAGAGTATCGCTTGGCGATGTATCACATGATTTGAGCGAGAACCAGCCGTTGCGATACAGTACATTGTTACGCAGTAGCGCGTGAGTGTGGGCCTATAGCTCAGTCGGTTAGAGCGCTTCCCTGATAAGGAAGAGGTCACTGGTTCAAGTCCAGTTAGGCCCACCATCGGTATGTTGAAAATGTAAGTGAAACGTTGAGTGACTTACGAGCCGCCGGGTTCAAAATAGATAAGGTCAAGAATTACTGGGCTGTGGACGTTGCCAGTAATGCTTATCAATTCATAGGTTCTGATACACAACACACTAGAACCCAAGTTATTCATAAGTTTCTTCCTTGTGTGAGAGCGATGATTTGTTGTGCTTCGGTAGCGGATAGATTGCATAGCATGGCGCGGCCACGAGTTTGTGTGGCGACGACATCAGCGTTACTGAAAGTCGCCTAACAAGGCATTATATGAGTGCGCGAGAGAGGATTTGAACCTCCACGCCCTTGCGGGCACTGGCACCTGAAGCCAGCGCGTCTGCCATTCCGCCACTCGCGCATTTACCGATTCCGGCCACATGAGACTAGCACGTACCTAATCCGAGTTACACATCAGCGATTCGAGATGCCGTAACATTACCGGCTAAACTATCCCACGGTGACGTGTCCGAGCGGCCGAAGGAGCTCGCCTCGAAAGCGAGTGAGGAGCAATCCTCCGAGGGTTCAAATCCCTCCGTCACCGCCAGGTGGTGTTCTAGAGCATTAACGAACTACAGCAGTTTGGTAGTATCTACCGAACCACCCACCAAAAACAAACAGAGACATTGTCGTTTTTGCTTGCGGATGGCGATTGAAGAATGGAACTTGACTTAATAAAGCAGGAAAAAAGTGATGTGGTACCTTGTTTTCGATCGTTCAGGGTGTGGGCGCGGGTAGTGGTTTGGGGGGGTGAGTTCTGTGGGGTTGAGTTGGTTGAGGGTAGCGGTTATAAGTGGGATTTTGAGGCTGGTTGTTCGGTTTTCATTTGATGGATTAGTGCGAATCGTTCACTTGCGTTGGTCTCGTGGGGGGCACGCTTGCTGGTTCGGGCGAGCGTGCAGAGTGCTTTTAAAGCTTGTACTTGGGTTTCTAGGTCTCGGATTCGTTTTGCTTGCTGTTCAATCAGTTTTTGTTTCGTTTCAGCGTCACGATGTTTCTGTTCAGCTAAGTGTTCCTCCAAGACCTGGATGTGGCGTTGACGGATTTCTCGTTGGTGTTCCACAGCGACTTGTTTCTGCTGTTTCAATTTTTCGGTGTGTTTTTTACGACGCTCACTGGGTGCGGGTGCGTCAAGGCTGCCTTTTCGTTGTGCTTCTTTCCAGCGTGAGATCGCACGCTCGACGCGTTTATAACCGATCAGTGCCGGATCAAGACCCGCAGCAGCGAAAATCACGCTCGGTTTCTCACCCGCTTGGTAGCGTGTCATACACTCAACTTTGAAGCCAGCACTGTAAACAATGTGACTTGCATAAACCTGTTCGACCGCAACCAAAGCAGCAAGCAGTTCACGTTCCGCAGTAGTAAACCTACCGTTAAGCATCTCAAAACTCCATTCTTCCAAGAAATCAAGAGAACTGTGCGGAAACAAGGGTTCATATCATGAATATACAAACGTTGTGAACGCATGTGTTTCCCGCTGCCGCAAGTTGTTCACTGCGGAGCTGCGAATACGCAAGCGTTACGAGTACATATGTTTCCCGAGCACCGCCACGTCGCGTAGGTTACGGTAACGTCCATTGAAATCAAGACCATAACCGACCACAAAATCATTAGGAATATCGAAGCCGATGTACTTTACGTCTACTGCGGTGGTTAATGCGGCAGGTTTACGGAACATGGCGGCTACTTCGACGCTGGCGGCACCGCGTCCTTTAAGGTTTTCCACCAGATAAGAGAGCGTCAAACCGGTATCCACAATGTCTTCAACGATTAAAACATGCCTATCTAGCACGTCAGTGGTTAGGTCCTTTAGAATCCGCACCACGCCGGAACTCTTGGTACCGGCACCGTAGGACGACACCGCCATCCAGTCCATAGTAAGGTGACTTTGCATGGCTCGCGACAGATCGCTCATCACCATCACGGCACCATTCAACACTCCGACAAGTAGCACATCACGTCCGGCATAATCGCTATCAATCTGGGCGGCCATTTCGATAACTCGATCAGAGATTTCATCTGCGGTAGTAATCACGCGATCAAGGTCAGCGGCAACATAGTTAGCATCCACGTCGGCCAGCCTAGTGCCGTTATTAAACATTCGTATACATCGTCTCGAAAACGGATGTGACACTATTGAGAGATGAATGAGCCGTTGTCGCCGTTTAATGAGAGGTTGTCGGGTGTTGCCGGGAGTGCCAACGTTGCGGGTAAGACGAACGAATCGCTGCTGTCGGTTGGTGAGGAGCTGTCAGATGTTGACGAAAGTGTAGCTGCTAACTACGCGGTGGATGAATCGTCATCGCTCACAGAAAAGTTTGCGAATGAAGAGTGTCGCTTAGGTGCAAACGCAGAATCAGTTTCACAGACCAGGGAGACATCCTCCCAAATGGTGCCGGATCCCAGCACCCCCGGAGCATACTTAGTGAGAGTCAACAATATTGACCAAAGCTGGGTAAGCGCCGCCCATCCAGAACGCCTTGAATTTGACTACATGCAACTCATCGGGAATCACATTGATGCCCACGCCCCTGCCGGAGAGCGTTTGCGCGTAGTGCATGTCGGTGGTGCGGGGATGAGCCTTGCGCGATATGTTGCGGCTAGCCGACCTACCAGCGCTCAGATTGTGTTAGAACCGGATGCTACGCTCACCGCACTGGTACGAAGTATCGTCCCATTGCCGCGAAATAGTGGAATTAAAGTGCGTGCAATCGATGGTCTGGAAGGGGTGGCTGCCATGCCAAATGATTATGCAGATATTGTCATTTTGGATGCCTTTGCTGCTGGCCAGGTGCCAGCTGAACTAGTTACTACTGAATATTTCGTTAATATTTCACGAATATTGCGCTCAAACGGAGTGTTGCTTACCAATCTAGTAGACGATCAGCAACTCAAATGGGTGCGTCGGGTGCTAGCAGGGATGGCTCAGGTGTTCAGCTATGTTTGTCTACAAGCTGAACCGGCGATACTCAAAGGGCGTCGTTTCGGCAACATGATTGCCGGGGCATCCTTGACGGAACTTCCGCTTGGAGAGCTAAGCCGCCGTATCCGCTCCGCTGCGTTCCCACACACGTTACTTTGGGGTGAAACGTTGCGGCATTTCGTTGGCAACGCGCTTCCATTTAGCGTAAATGATGCTGCGCCGTCTCCGTCATGTCAGAACTGGCCCACTTGGATATGAGTCGGGAACATCAGTTATTGCCATGTTGTAGTTTGGAACAATCCAGTACTAACGCGCTAACAGATAATGATGCCTATGCTCCCGCTAGGCTGTGCTTATGACTGTGCGCAAAAACCTTTGTGAACTCATCAAACAACTGGCGATAGTGCGCGCTCGGGTGACGCTTGCTTCGGGACGGGTTGCCGATTATTACGTCGATATGCGGGCGGTGACACTTGACGGGCGTAGCGCATCGCTAGTGGGTGAAGTGATGCTGGAAACCACCGCAGATTGGCAGTTTGATTGTGTTGGCGGCCTTACTATGGGTGCCGATCCGGTAGCGCTAGCGATGGTACAGGCGGCTACCAGAGTGGGGCGGCATCTTGATGCATTTGTGGTGCGTAAAGAGGCAAAAAGTCATGGTTTACAGAAACGTATTGAGGGGCCGAGCGTTACCGGACGACGTTGCCTAGTGGTTGAGGATACTTCCACAACTGGCGGGTCGCCGCTGTCCGCTGTAACGGCGGTGCGCGAAGCTGGGGGTGAAGTGGTGGGGGTTGCTGTGGTGGTTGACCGTTCGGCTGGCGCTGCGGAAGCTATCGAAGCTATGGGGTTGTCGTATCGTTTTGCATACGGGCTTACCGACCTGGGGTTAACCGCGATGTAGATTTTGCCGTTATACGCTTTAGCCGCTTGGGTCGCCAATCGTCTTATCTGCACAGTCTGTCGGCTGAACCCTCCGGCGGTAACCCTTTGCTTACGTTACACTAGCTCTAGATATACCCGCCTTGAATACTCAAGATCGTAACCTTAGGGGGAGTTCAGTGCCCTACATTCTCATCTTTTTCGCAGTTCTTGCGATGTTAGCGTTTTTTATAGTTAGCCAGTACAACACTTTGATAGCGTTGCGCAACAAACTACAGGAATCGTGGCGACAAGTAGATGTCGAGTTGAATCGACGTTATGATCTGCTACCTAACCTAGTGGAGATCGCCAAAGGGTATGCCTTTAACGAGCGTGAAACGTTGGAACGTGTCATCGAGTTACGTACGCACGCGCAACAGCTATCGCGCACTCCCGGCGGCGTACTAAGCCCTGAACGCGCCCAAGTGGAACAGCAGTTAACGCAAGCCGTCACCCAATTCTTCGCGGTGTCGGAGTCGTATCCGGAGTTGAAATCCAACACTAATTTTTTGCAGTTGCAGGGTGAAGTTACAGAGACGGAAAACCGCATCGCAAACTCACGCAAGTACTACAACGCTATCGTTGGCGATTACAACACTCGCACCGAGACGTTCCCATCCGGCATCATTTCCAACATGTTCGGCTTCCAGAAAGCAGGCTATTTCGAGGTGAATGACCCGACGATTCGCGCGCGAGTAGATATTGACATGAGCGATCTTGGTGGTCGTGCCCGCAAGGAAGCGATTGCCGATTCACAGCAGCCTGCTGGAGCATTACCGCCAGCCATCAGCAACGACGTGATGCCAATTCCGGCTGCAGAAAGCCCGGTTTTCCAACCCACTCCGGTGCAGCCACCGCAGCAGTAACATTTGACGCATCGGGTTAGCGCCACTGAAGCGACCAGTGATACATGGCGATAGCGGCAGCGGCTCCAGCGTTGATAGATCGCGTCGAACCGTACTGAGTGATAGCCACCAGCTGTTCGCAGGTTGTCACCATCGCGTCTGTCAATCCAGCACCTTCCGAGCCGAACACCAGGCAGCATCGTTCGGGCAGTTTGGTGATTTCCAAAGGCACCGAGCCGGGCAGGTTATCCACTCCGATGAGTGCTAGCCCGGCTGCCGTCACCCAAGTAGCCAGTGCGGCTTCGTCCACATGATGATGCACTTCGAGATAGCGGTCAGTCACCATAGCGCCGCGTCGATTCCAGCGGTGCCGACCCACTATATGCACCCCGGCAACACCGAAAGCGTTCGCAGTGCGCACTATTGACCCGATATTGAAGTCATGCTCCCAATTCTGAATAGCTACTTGCAGCGGGACGGCGCGAGTGGCAAGATCGGCGCGAATGGCTTCCATGCTCCAGTAGCGATAATTGTCACCGACGTTACGGCGGTCGCCTTCCGCCAACAACTCCGGGTCGTAGCGCGTATCGCTCGGCCATGACCCTTGCCAAGGGCCGACCCCAGGTGATGAAAATCGGGCGATGTCGTCCTCGGTGAGAAGTTCTCTAAGAAGATGCTGCTCTTGCGATGTTGTCATGCTGCGCTAAACCTCAAACTCCTTTGACAAGCCTGAATCCTGTGACTGCTGAACACAAGCTGCGGCCGCTCACTCGTCGTCCTTTTGATATTTCTTCTCCAACCAGCCCATCCATAGCCCGAGCGCTAACCCGGTGACGGCGAGCAACCCGGTGACGATGAAACCTGGAGTAGTAACGCTGGCATAGTCGGAACCCCACGGCAAGATGATGGTGGTGGAGGCGATCACCACACCAAGGATGACGTGGAACACCGGGGCGTATGCGCGTTCCAGCAACGTACTCATCAATTTGGCAAACGCCACCACACACAAGACCGCACCGATGCCAAGCGGTATCAAAATTGCGAAATCTAGCCGCTTGATGCCGTCTGTCATCGGCTGATACATGTTGAGATATAGCAAAAGATTGGACGGGGATAGTCCTGGCACGATCATCCCAAGAGCGAAAATAACCCCCGCTAGAATCCAAGTTCCAAAGTTGAGCGGTAACGCTACATTGAGGTTGTTTCGCGCCCAAATAAGAAAAACTAGCGTGGTGGCGGCCACCACGAGCATTAGTCCCCAATGCCATGGTTTCCGTCCATGTTTACCAGCTTCGCTAAGTAGTGCGGGGAAAGTGCCAGCGATAGCGCCGATGAAAAAAAACATCACTTGCACTTCGTTGTTCAGCAGAAAATAATCGAGTGGAAACGTGAGTACAAACATGCCAAACAGTGCCCCAATCACTACGGGAATGAAGAACAACACATTTTTGGTGAAATCTTTTTTCGGATTGGCAAGAAACCCGATAATGCGCTCATAGATACCAAACACTGCTGCCAGCGCGCCGCCACTTACGCCGGGTAGGATGGCGCCAGTTCCGATGAACATACCTTTGACGGCGCGTAGCGTCCAAGAGAATACTGTGTCCGGTTTGCTAGGTGGTGTTACTTGCTGGTCGGCTGTCGCTGGCAGCGGCTCGCCGACATCGATAGCTGTTTCATTTTCGGTATCCATCCCAACAGTCTAGTCAGCCCATTGTTCATTCAATCTGTTGTTAGTTTTGCTACTTGAAGATACCTAGCCATACGTCTACCGCAACGCGAAACTTTTTGCACTCCAAGTATGAGGCACCAATCACTCGCGTCTAAAATATGTGAAGTACGTTGTGCATTGGCGTAGCAATCAGATCCCCCAGTACGCTGTCATTGAATGATTTGACGGTACTACTGACTAGCGGTACCTGAGCTATGAAGATTTGGGAGACAAACGAATGACGGGCAAGCTGAGAACGGTTATCGGCAGCGCATCGAGTATCCATGCAGTTGAGCGGCTCAAGGCTGATCCGGTGCTAGAGCTGATTTATGAACCCGACCTGTACCCGCCGCAGCGCTTCCCCTCCGACATGGAAGGTGACCCGGAGTTTCAACGCACCACTGAACAGCAAGTACGTTACGAGAAACTGCTCACCAGCGCAGAGGTGTTATTCGGTATTCCTGATTCCCGCCCCAGTTTGTTACGCAAAATTGTGCCCTTGAACCCCGGGTTGCGTTGGGTACACACCATGGCTGCCGGTGGCGGCGGTCAGGTTCGGATGGCAAAACTCACTGACAATGATCTGGCGCGTATTGTTTTTACCACCTCTGCTGGGGCACATGCCTTGACGCTCGCCGAGTACGCCGTCTTCGGAGTGTTGTGCGGCGCTAAAGGGTTGCCAAAAATACAAGCTTTGCAAAAAGAGCAGGTGTGGGCTAACCGCTGGGTACCAAAACATATTCATGAGATGACGATCTGCATTGTGGCTATGGGTGAGATCGGACGACTAACCGCCGACTACTTCCTACATATGGGTGCGAAAGTGATTGGGGTGAATCGTAGTGTACGCGAAGTGCCGGGTGTCGAGATGCACGGTGTGGAAGAACTTGTAGCGTGTGCTGCTCGTTCCGATGCCATCATCAACTGTCTACCCGGGGCTATCGGCACTGAGAAGTTGATTTCCGCCGAAGTGTTGGCAGCAGCACCCGAAGGGGTGATCGTCGTTAGTCTCGGACGAGGAAACTGTATAGACGAAGAAGCGTTGTTTGCCGAGCTGCGCAGTGGTCATATCGGATACGCCGCATTGGACGTGGTGGCGCAGGAGCCATTGGCAGTTGATAGTCCACTGTGGAACTTGCCTAATGTGCTCATTACGCCGCACACTATGGCGCTCGCTGCGCGAGAGGAAGATCGCATTGTGGATATATTCCTTGCCAATGCACATGCGCTGGTGGCCGGGCAACCGCTGCGTCATCTGATGAACAAAGAACTGTTCTACTAAAAGGGAATATGTTAAACGATTTCTCCCGAGTTTTTTCCTTTTTAGTGTGGAAAAACGCAATACGTTACTGTGCGATTACTTATCGTCTGTCATTGTGAGTGAGTAAAAGGGCGTGAAGCACTCCAGTCATAAAAGTGCCGCTTATATGAGTCTTTCTAGTTCGGGTTTATTGGATGGAATCATTTTTTGTTTAGTGAGCACTCTTTTTCTGGATTGCTTCGTCGCTTGCGCTTCTCGCAGTGACGGGGAGACTTAGTACGTTGTTGTGTGTTGTTGCGTCGTGTCGCCTTATGTTCTTCGCAGTGACGGGGGAACGCAATACGTTACTGTGCGATTACTTGTCGTCTGTCATTGCGAGGAGCGCAAGCGACGAAGCAATCCAGTTACTTAAGTGTTATTCACCGCGGGTTGTTGCATTTTGTGAGGGTATATTCGCTCTTGTGTGGTTACTTGTCGTCTGTCATTGTGAGTGAGCAAAAGGGCGTGAAGCAATCCAGTCATAAAAGTGCCGCTTATATGAGTCTTTCCAATTCGGGTTTGTTGAACAGGATCATTTTTTCAGTGGTTGTCTTTTCTGGATTGCTTCGTCGCTTGCGCTTCTCGCAATGACGGGGAGACTTAGTACGTTGTTGTGTGTTGTTGCGTTGTGCTGCTTTATGTTCTTCGCGATGATGGGGAAACTCAATGCTTATAGTTCCTGAACGTGGGTAGTTTTAACTGTGTTTGTTTCGTGGGTTTCATGGTGTGTGCCTTTTGTTTGTGAAAGGCATGGGCTGTAGTTTAAGGGCTGTCTACAGTGAGGTGAATTCCCTGCACTGGTATTGTCCGAATCAGGTTTTATGGGTCAAGGTTCACGGTTGTGGGTAGTGGTTGTTGACGGGTTGGTGGGTTTGGGAAACGGGGTGGTACGAAATTTGTGTTGGTGCGGGTATGCTGGTTGTGTTTCAATGTTTTAGCGTGGTGGTGCTGAGCGATTATTGGATGAGAACTGGGGCTACAGATGGTTGACAATACCCCCCCCCCCCCCCCCCCGGGGGGTTGAGGGGGGGGGGAACAGTTTTTTTTGTTGATGTTTTAGGGGGGCGGGGGGGGGTGGGGGGGGGG
>JAIRZI010000090.1 GCA_031267295.1 Propionibacteriaceae bacterium
TTATACATCATGCGGTTACTTATCGTCCGTCACCACGCGACTACTTACCACCCGCCACCACACGACTACTTATCGTCCGTCATTGCGAGTGCCCGCAAGGGCGCGAAGCAATCCAGTCATAAACGCCACCTATACGAAACTTTCCAATCCAGATTCACTGAACAGAATCCTCTTTTACTCAGTAGTTACTTTTCTGGATTGCTTCGTCGCTTACGCTCCTCGCAATGACGAGGGTTGGTTGAGTGTTTTCGTCGCTACGCTCCTCGCAATGACGGGGGTTGGTTGGGTGTTTTCGTCGCTATGTTTCTTGCAATGACGGGGGTTGGCTAGGTGTTTTTGTTGCTATGCTTCTCGCAATGACGGGGGTTTGAGGTTGGGTGTTTTTGTTGCTTGCGCTCCTCGCAATGGCGGGGGTTGGTTGGGTGTTTTCGTCGCTTGCGCTCCTCGCAGTGACGGGGGAACTGAGATTGTTACCCACACCAATACCATCCGAATACCGCATCTCTCACATTGACGAAAGAGACTGGGGGAGGTTACCCATGAATTCCGGACACTGGACTAACTTAGGAGAGTGTCGAGTGAGAAAATCAGTGCGTCCCTAAACGTTTGTATCCCCAACCGGGTTCGAACCGGTACTGGAGCGGGTTTAAGCCGCTTGCCTCTACCAATTGGGCTATGGGGACGTGCGTCATCTAGTAATTAGGTCGATAACAAGGTTAGCGCTATGCCGTCCAAAATGTCAGTTTCACTTACCGTCAGGGTAGCAATTCCTATATGTTGCACGATTTCGTTAAGGAGTAACGCTCCGGCGGCTAACACTTTAGCTCTCTGAGGTTGTACTGGTTTCAGCGCGGCGATTTGGGCAACGGTACTACCGAGCAAGCGTTGCGTCAAAGTTGCGATTTCATCGCGGGTGAGACGTGACAGGTGTACGCGAGTTCGGTCATAAACGTCAAGGCGTTGGATGAGTGCCGACATGGTGGTGGCGGTACCAGCGACAGCAACCACGGTACGCACCGCCTTATAGTTGATGGCCGTAGCGCTTAAAAGTTGGCGCACTTGTGCTTGGGCGGCGTGTATCTGTGTTGTGGTGGGTGGGTCGCTGGTGAGATAGCGTTCCCGGATGCGCCGCGACCCGATATCCATACTGAGCATTTCAGTGATGCTGCCGTCGGTTGAACCGCTTACTAGTTCGGTGGAACCGCCGCCTGCGTCAATCACCAGGACGGGTGTTATTAGTTGGGGGGATTCGCAGGGCGTATCTTCTTTGCGATCGCATTTGCTGAAATTGGGTGTTGTGGGTTGCTGTAATCCAAAAAGTGCGCCCCGGAAACTTAAGCTAGCTTCTTCGGTACCGGAGATCACCTCGGGGATCACCGCTATTCGTGTACTCACCCCGGTTAAAAACTCGCTGCGATTGGCCGCATCGCGGGTGGCTGAGGTGGCCACAAACCGCACTCGGCTTACTTGGTGTGCCGCAATGATTTTTGCATACTCTTCACAAGCGGCGAAAGTGCGAGTCAGCGCGGCAGCCGTGAAAGTTCCAGTTGCGTCCACCCCTTGCCCTAGCCCGACGAAACGTTGCTCGCGGATGAGTTCTTTGAAAGCACCGTCCGCTGTTTCGGTGGTGATAAGCAACCGAATGGTATTGGTGCCGCAATCGATGGCGGCTACGGTATTGCTCATGCGGCTACCTCGGGTGAGCAGGGTTCACCCCAAAACTCGCCGACTAGCGCGCGCACCTCGTCGCCAATAGGGTTGACACCTGTTCCGGCGGCCAACGCATGAGCGAGTAGCGCATGTAAACACTTCACCCGAGTTGGCATTCCGCCTGCGCTCACCCCGGTAATCTCCGGTACCGTATCTCCGCCGGGCAACGCGGCACGGTCAGCGAGATAGGCGTGATGCGCCACATCATAAGCGGTAGCCAACTCCGGTTCAATCGCTAGCCGAGCGTTGTAGTTAACCATGAGACCATGCGCTTCCAACCGAGACACCGCAGTCACCGCGTTAGGGCACGATAAGTAATAGGTGGTGGGGAATGGGGTACCGTCTGGAAGTCTAGGTGCAGTTACCGTTACGGCGGGGTTTCCGCAAGGGCAACGCCATCCCACACCAATCACACCACGCGCGGGACGCCCCAACTGTGCCGATATGACCGCTATGTCATGTGCAGCTACGGGTATTTCGCACCGATAGCCTGCATCGCAAATATTGGTAAGCGTTTGTGGTGTTGTTGGTTGGTTGTTGGTTGGTGTGGTGGGGGTTGTTGGTGATGTTTGTGGTGTTGTTGGTTGGCGACGTTTCACGTCGCTACTTTCTTTCGCTTTGCGCTTGCGCACCCGCCTGCCCCTTTCCTTACGCCATGCTTTTGGTGCCGGGTGTCAGTTATCTGTTCAGATTCTCACCACACGCCGGTCGGGGGTTACAAACGTCACGGCATCTAAGCCAGGTTGACCGTTCGGAGAGCGGAAAGTGAACTCCACACCATCGAAAGTGTCACCAATTTCAACGCCAATCCAATCCGAAACGCGCGCCCGCGACCCGGAAAGCTCCAGTTTCGAGACACTGCTGTTGCCTTTAAGCGCACCGGGCAGCACATCAGCTGGGCTATCCCACTGAATGAAATATGGCAGCACGCGCTCGGCGGCGATACCTTCTATTAAGCCAATTTGATGCCACTCCAGCAGCCGACCATCTGGAAAGCGGCGTTGACCGAGCGAAGCTTTCCGCCCCAGACGTTCTTGATAAAAGCCGATGTCTTTCACCGAAATCACCCAAGTGAGCCACCCGCCGCCAGCTTCTTGGCGAGCGCGTACTGCTTGGCCAAAAAGCGCCTTTTCGGCAGCGGGATGGTCGAGCACTTCTACCACTTCTAGATAGCGTTTACCTGCTAACGGCAAAATGTAATTGCGAGTGCCGAACTGTGGATGTACCCCACCGTCCCGGAACTTCGCCCCAAGCAGATCAGAAAGTTTCGTCACATCAGCTTTCAATCCGTCGGGGCCTGCGGCAAAGCTGATTGAGTCGAGATGCATGTCTCTATTCTGTCTTTCGGAGTGCCCAGAGATGAAATCGAGGTTGTTGGTAAGGTATTTATTGTTGCTGGGGCGCTGAATGGTTCCTGCGTTGACTAGCGTTTTTTCACGTCATGTTTCGTAGCGGATGTTTAACTTATGTCCGCGGCAAATTTTTCCTGCAAACCGGTTGCGATGTTTGCAGATACTAACCGCAACTTACAACGTAGTGCGCCAATTGATACTGCTATGTCTGGACGAGCTTTAATCGTTAGTTTTCACAACTAGACTTAGCTGATGAGCGATGGATTTATAGGTTCGGCAAACGCGATTGTCGAATCGCCAAGTGTTCTTACTGACGTGAGTAGCGTTTTTAGTTCCGGGTTGGATGCCCGAACGAAACACATTCTGTTCTGGGAGACGATGCTAATTCTTGGTATTTCACTTGGCAGATCGGCGATTTATTCGCTGCTGAGCCTCATCGAAAAGCTCACTCGACCTGGTCAACCGTTGGGAGAACAAACCACTAATATCAATAATTCAGTAGTGCCAGATCGTCCTTGGCTTGACGTGTTGTATCTCGTCGCTGATTATCTACTGCCATTGCTTCCGGCGTTGTTGGCGTTGTTCTTGGTTATTCAAGTGTTTTCTCCGGGCGCGACACCACTACGAATGCTGGGTCTTGACTGCACTCGTCCCTGGCGAGATAGTGGATGGGCGCTTATCTGCGCCGCTGCTATCGGAGTTCCTGGCTTAGCGTTTTACGTGTTTGCTAAACACATTGGAATCAACACCACGATTGCGGCCGCAAATCTCAGCGACCATTGGTGGACAATTCCGCTACTAGTACTTTCAGCGTTCCGTGCCGGTTTCGTGGAAGAAACTATCATGCTCGGCTACCTTAAAATACGCTGGACGCAGCTTGATTGGGGAAATTGGCGTTGGGTGCTCACTTCGGCTGCAATTCGCGCTGGATACCACTTATATCAAGGGTTCGGCGGAGCTATTGGGAACTTCGTGATGGGGGTAGCTTTTGGCTGGTTCTATGTGAAAACGGGACGGCTTTGGGTACTGATTCTTGCTCACACACTGCTGGACGTAGTGTCATTCGTCGGTTATGCCCTGTTGCACGACGTGCTCAATTGGTTGTGAGCACTTTCATATCGCCCTAGTCGCGGGGTATTGCGATAAGCTGATGCCCATGCGAGTAGGTGTTTTTGGTGCCACCGGACAGGTGGGCGCAGTGATGCGTAGCATTTTGGTAGAGCGGGAGTTCCCGCTAGATGACATCAGGTTCTTCGCTTCGGCAAAATCTGCTGGGAAAAAACTGCCGTGGCGAGATGCCGAAATTATCGTCGAAGATATGGCGAGTGCGAACTTTGACGGTATTGATCTTGCGGTCTTTTCAGCAGGCGGAGCGGCGAGCCGAGAATATGCTCCTAAGGTGGCGGCTGCTGGTGCCAAAGTGGTAGATAACTCGTCCGCTTGGCGAATGGATGCAGCGGTACCGTTAGTAGTTTCAGAGGTGAACCCGTGCGATGCGTTGCACGCCCCCAAGGGCATCATTGCTAACCCGAACTGCACCACGATGGCCGCCATGCCAGTGTTGAAGCCGTTACATGACGCTGCGCAGCTAGTGCGGCTCACCGTCGCCACCTATCAGGCAGTTTCCGGGACGGGGGTTGCCGGAGTGGCGGCGCTTGCCAACCAAACAGCCGCCGTCACTGATTCGCGTGCTTTGGCGTTGCATGGTCACGCTTGCTGGATGGATGATGTCGCTCCTTACATCAAACCCATCGCTTTCAATGTGATTCCGGTGGCGGGGAACTTTGTAGCGGACGGCTCATTGGAGACCGACGAAGAGCAGAAACTGCGTAACGAATCGCGCAAAATCTTGCATATTCCTGAGCTACTGGTAGCCGGTACCTGCGTGCGGGTGCCGGTGTTCACCGGGCATTCGCTGGTGATACACGCCGAGTTTTCCAATGAAATAACCCCGGAGCAAGCAACGGCAATTCTGGCAACCGCTAGCGGGGTGACGTTACAGGATGTGCCAACTCCCCGCGACGGAACGGGAATCGACAACACTCTGGTAGGGCGCATCCGGGTTGATCAAAGTGCGCCAACAGGACGCGGATTGTTGATGTTCGTGGTGGCGGATAACCTGCGTAAAGGTGCGGCACTGAACGCAGTACAGATACTTGAGGTGTTGGCGGCGCATCGTTAAGGTAACTTAATAGCCAAGTTGTTCGGAAGAGGTATGACGATGACTATAAATCGGGAACGCATCGCTTTTATCGGCGGGGGTGTGATGGGGGAGACGGTGTTAGCCGCACTGATTGCAGGTGGATTTCCCACAGAGCAACTGATCGTGTCTAGTCCTAGAGCTACTCGGCTTGACTACTTGGCTGAACGCTATGGAGTGTCTGTTAATACGGACAACTCGGTAGCTGCTGCTGGTTCCGGTGTGGTGGTGATTGCCACTAAACCGCATCAAGTGTTAGACGTACTCGCCGAGATTCGCGGAGTGTTGGAAAGCGGTGCGCTGGTAATTTCGCTTGCCGCTGGGGTGACTATTGAGAAGCTAGAAGATGCGTTGCCCGCAGCCACTCCGGTGATTCGAGTGATGCCGAACACTCCGGCGAAAGTGGGGGCGGGTATGTCGGCGATCTCCCCCGGTCTGTATGCCACTGATGTAGAGGTGAACGTCGCTCATACCATCATGGCGGCCTGTGGTGAAGTGATTGTGATTGATGAAAAGTATCAGAATGCGCTCACGGCAGTTTCCGGCAGTGGCCCGGCATACATTTTTCTGGTAGCACAAGCTATGATTGATGCCGGGGTGCAATTGGGGTTGACTAGGCAAATTGCCACTAAACTTACAGAGCAAACCATGTTGGGCGCTGCCCGTCTGATGCTTGAAACCGGTGAGCATCCCACGGTGTTGAAAGAGATGGTGACCAGTCCGGGGGGTACCACCGCGCAGGCGCTCAGTGTGTTGGAAAGTTACCAACTGCGCACCGCATTCACCGAAGCCATGCAAGCCTGCTACGAAAAAGCTGTTGAACTAGGGCAGTTATGAATGGGTTAAACACTTTGCAGCAGTTAGTTGACCTCTCGCAGCGCATCGTGTTCTTCGGCGGTGCTGGGGTGTCTACCGAATCGGGTATCCCAGATTTCCGTAGTCAGGACGGGTTGTATAACCAACAGTATGACTATCCGCCGGAGATGATTTTGTCGCGTAGTTTCTTTCAAGCTGAACCGTTTGAGTTTTATCGCTTCTATCGTGACAAGGTGCTGGCGTTGAGTGCCCGTCCTAATGCTGCTCACTTGAAGCTGGCCGAGTTGGAAGCTGCTGGAAAATTGTTAGCGGTCGTCACGCAAAACATCGACGGATTGCATCAACAAGCTGGCAGTAAACAAGTATGGGAACTGCACGGGTCGGTGTGGCGCAACCACTGCACCAAATGCCGCAAAGCGTTCGCTCCAGAGTATATTGTGGCCGCTGCTGAGGTGCCGCTCTGTGACACTTGCGGAGCCATCATCGAACCGGATGTGGTGCTTTATGAGGATGGTCTCGATTCCGATGTCATCGCGGGAGCCGTTGCGGCAATCCGCGCCGCCGATATGCTGATCATCGGGGGCACGTCGCTGGTGGTGTATCCGGCTGCCGGATTAGTGCGTCACTTCACCGGTGAGCGCCTAGCGGTGTTGAACATGGATGGCACTGGTAGCAATCTACGTGACGCGCTGCTGATTAGAGAACCAATCGCTAAAGTGTTAAAACAACTAGTGGTGCGGTAGTTTGCAACGTTCCCGGATGAGCTTTATGTTGCTCGCAGCGTTAGCGTGAGTAGCGTGGCTAATGGGGCATTCTCAGCGGTAGTTCATAAACTGCACTGCGAAATCAAGGTCAGCTTCGCGCACTAGACGTTGTACGGTTTGTAGGTCGTCGCGACTCTTTGAGGTGACGCGAAGTTGATCACCTTCGATTAGTGCCCGCACCGACTTAGGGCCTGCGTCGCGGATGAGTTTGCTGATCTTCTTGGCGCCTTCTTGGGGGATGCCCTGCTGAATTGCGGCACTTAAGTGCCAAGTTTTGCCGGATAGTTTCGCTTCACTAGGCTTTAGCGCTTTGAGGTCGATACCCCGGCGCACTAACTTTCCTTGGAACACGTCCCAAATGGCTTTCACTCGTTCTTCGCCGTTGGCTTCCATAGCGATGCTCTCGCCTGACCATTTGATGGATGCGCCGGTGTCTTTGAAATCGAAGCGGGTAGCCACCTCTTTAGCTGCTTGGTTGAGCGCGTTATCAACTTCTTGACGTTCCACTTTGCTCACGATGTCGAATGAGCTATCGCCTGCCATGATTGTTTTCCTTTACCGCTGCTTCATGCGTTGCCGGGTTTTCCGGGTTCGCGTTGTCAGCACCAGTATAGGGAAGTACCGCCCAATCAAGCATTACTCGGTTGTCACCAAAACCGACCGGTTACTGTTGATGTGCGTACAACCGACAGACGGGTTATCTTGTGCCCTTGAAATGGTTGCTCTGCAGGTAGTCGCCTTTTGGTATTGCGAAAGTTCGTCAGCGCCCTGCGGCGTACCCTTGCGCGCCGCGTGAGTTCGCCGCTGCGCCCAGCAGCCCAGTTTCTGGGTCGGATGTTACACAGCAGAGTCGTCCTAATGCCCAATCTCCGGCGCGGGTAATCACATGTCCCCGGCGCTCCAACCCGGTGATTACCGTTTCGCCTAAGCGATCTTCGACGGCGGCTCCGCCGGGTTCCCAAGTGCGCGGCCAGAATGAGCCAGGTGCGGCAGTGGAGTGCAGATTAGGGGCATCGATTGCTTGCTGTGGGGTGTAGCCGCCGATCAGCACCCGCAGTAACATCGGTAACTGCCACTGGTCTTGCTGGTCGCCGCCGGGTGAGCCAAGTGCCATCACCGGGTGCCCGTCGCGCAGCACTAGCGTTGGGGTGAGGGTGGTGCGGGGTCGTTTACCCGGAGTGAGTGCAGACGGTGACGCAGGGTCGAGCCAGTTCATCTGTAGCCGGGAACCTAAGCAGAACCCCAAGCCGGGCACCGTTGGAGAACTCTGCAACCACCCGCCGGACGGAGTAGCCGAGATCATGTTTCCCCAGGAATCCACTACGTCGATATGGCAGGTATCGCCTCGGGTGCGTCCGGTGGAATCCACTTCTAACGCATCTATTTGTACCGCTGGTTCTCCAACGCCAGCGGCTACTGGCCGTCGAGCTTCCGCGGCAGCGCAAGCTTCATGCAACATCGGATATGCCGGCATGGTGAACCCCGGGATAGCACCCGGACGGAACTCATGCGAAGCAGTTTCACCGATGAGGTTCCGGCGTAGCGCCGCATATTCGTCACTGATGAGGTACTGCAAAGCTGCGGTAGGCATTGCGTCGCCATACCAAGTATCCCGGTCAGCCAGCGCCAGCTTCTCAGCTTCTAAAATGAGATGTGCGCCTTGCTCACTGGACGGGTCGAGCAGATCATCGTCGAATCCTTCTAAGATTTTGAGCAGCTGTAACAGCACCGGCCCTTGACCCCAAGGCCCTTGTTTGGCGATGGTATAACCTCGGAAAGTGGTGCTCACTGCCGGTTCATAACTAGCTTCCCAGCCCGTTATGTCGGCGGCGGTGATCACCCCGGTATGTTCATTACCATCGGAGTGTCGATGCGGGATACGCACAAACGGTTCTACTGCCGCGCCGACGCGTTCCCGCCAATGAATGCGAGCCGCGTCTATGCCCTGTTCTCGGGTTAGTCCGGGAGCGGCACTGATGTTGCCTAGTTCGGTGAGCAGTGCGGCATATTCGGGGTTTTTAATCACTTCGCCGGGATAGGGCGCTTCACCGGTGGGCATCCAGTGAGCCAGCGACGTAGTCCAACTGCTGCGAAAAATATCCGCTACACCGCCGATAGTGCGACAGACGGCAGCCAGTACGGGGTGACCGTTTACGGCGTAGTCAATGGCGAAAGTTAACACGTCGGTGAGTTTCCAAGTGCCGTAGTCACGCAGCAACAAGAGCCAAGCGTCCACTGCGCCGGGGATAGCGGCCGCTAATGCTCCGGCTCCGGGCACCAAGTCAAGTCCCTCAGCTAGATAGTGTTCGATAGTGGCTGCTGCGGGTGCCGAGCCTTGGCCGCAGAGCACTAGGGGAACTCCCGGACGTGCCTTAGTTGCAAACACTGCTACCATGTCTCCGCCGGGGCCGTTTAAGTGTGGTTCCACGATGTGTAGTACAAACGCTCCGGCCACCGCTGCGTCAAAAGCGTTACCGCCCTTTTCCAGTACTGCCTGCGCACTGGCGCTCACCAGCCAATGCGTCGCTGCCACCATTGCGAAATGTCCTTTCAGATCAGGGCGAGTGGTGGGTGTTACGGGAGTTATAAACGTCATACAGCCATGATAATTGCGATGCCTAGGAGTTAATCCGGAGCCGTGGGCAATTTCCATACTGCGTAGCGGGAAGATGCGGTTTTTTTACAGGATATGGGTGAGCGAACTTTGCGGAGAGAATTACCTTTGCGTCCCCTGTGTGTTTTCTTTGACCGGAGGGAGGGGAGGTATCATTGCGTAGTGTTACTGCTCTTGTAGTAGCTGATAACTAAATATCTCTACAGATAGGGGAACCCGGTTAGATTCCGGGGCTGTCCCGCAACGGTAGGTTGACGCTAGTTTATGACGGTGTTGACAAGCCCGAGAACCTGTCTGTGGCAGCGTTTCCAACCGTCGTGGGCTGCGGGAGTGGGTGTTTAACACTTATTCTCGGATCGCTATTGTGGAACATCTTGTGGGTGTTTCATAAGTATTGGCAACCTTTGTAAGGTTGCCTTTTTGTTGGATACGTCGCTTTTCTCTAGGAAACCAGTGTTTTTCAAGAGAGCAGCGACGTTTTTGTTGGCGCTGCTGCCATGTTGTTAGCCCTATTTTGAAACGTAACCGAGTGTCATTTTACGAAAGGAAAATATCGTGCGAACGAAGAAAAGTGCCTTGTTGAGGTGGGTAACTGCGTTTTTTATGGCGACGGCGTTAGCTATTGGGTTCATGTCGTCGGCGGTATCAAACGCGGCTATTACGTCAGCCACTTCGCGCAGCGCAGCCCGCTACATCGATGAAAGTTGGCAGGCGTTGCAGCCGGTGCTCGCTACTGTGCAAAGCGTTGCTGATAGCACATTGGTTACGCAACGCGAAGTTGACGCTGCACCGGCGCCACTCAATGACGCGCTTAAGGCGCAGGTTGCGCTGCCGATTTACACTCTTAGAAGCGATACTCCGGTTATCACGGCTGGTTCCAAGGTAACGCTCACCTTGACGGGGGAGTTGAATTATCCCGTCCCACCGGCTCTTTGTATGCTCATTAAAGCTCGTAAACTTACTTACCGGAGTTCGACCATTCCCGGGTTGACTAGCGTTTCTACTACGCTCCCTGATATTACTACTGTGCTTCCAGATACTCCGGGATGCGATGTGGATAACGCTAACAGTGCTCCGGTGTTTGGTTTCCAGATTCCCTCAAATGCTACTCCTGGGGTTTATATGCTGAGTTCTCTGCGCTATGACAAAACAACTGTGACGCAGAAAAATCCAGTTCCGGCTCCCCCTACTTCTCCCACCAGAGCGACCACCGATTACGTCAATTTCACTACGAGTAATCAGAGCCAATACCCCGGTTTTCCGTTAGAGGTACCGATCACCATTTTTGGTTACAACAACCCCACCGACCTCACTACTTTAATCACGCAAATCGCGCAAGGGGGTTCGCTGAGTGCGGCTGATTACACATATGCATCTTGGACGACGCTACAGAGCGCTCTCGCTGCGGCACAAGCTGCGCTGGACGATGTTACGTCCACCCAAGATGCCCTAGATACCGCCAAAAGCAATCTGCAAACCGCGTTCGACGCACTGCTGCCGCTTGCCGCTGCCACAATCACAGTAAGCGATTTACAAGCGCTTATCACTGTGTCCACTAACCTAAGCATCGCAGATTATGTAGCGGATAGCGCCTGGAATGCGTTGCAGGTCAAGCTCACGGCGGCACAGCACGTCGCTAACAATGCAGGTGCCACAACCGACGCGATAAAGACCGCTTACAGCGATTTAACGGTGGCGCTTGCGGCGCTCAAAGTCAGCCACACCTGGAATGTTGCTTTCACAGTGGCGGATAGTGACACGGCTACGTTGGAGTTTCATGCTGTGACGGGTTTTGATGCCGTCGGCTATGCGCTCACGGCGGCTGCTGCGCTGCCAGCCACGCAGACGACAACTGGCGGGAAAACCAACTATTCGCTTACTTTGCGTGACGGAACCTACTGCGCCAGCGGCACCAGTGAACTGTATGCGGCTACTGGCTCGGGGAGTAAGGTGGCCACGGATATTGGTCAAGCATGTTTCAGTGTGCCATCCGAGAACAGCAGTTTTGCAAACAAGACGGATGTCATCAATCTGCGCATCCACTCAGTTTATGCAGATCAGAGTTTTAACGGTGCGCCACTGGTTGCGGGCGGAGATTACACCTTGGCGCTTAAAGATTCAGCCGAACATAGCGTACGGCTCGGCGCGATCCATCGCATCGATAGTGGGGCGACGGCTCGCACCGCTATAGCAGTGCCTGCGATTGCTGGGCTGGACGCTGGTTACCGCATGGTTATCATACCTAGTGCGCAACTGAGTAGAGCATTCGCAGATACGACATATACGAATTTCGATGTCGGCAGCGTGGTTGTGCCGGTGCAGTTGGAGCGGCTTTATGCGCTTACCGCTCCGAGTACAGCGAACGCATTGTTTTACACCCAGAATCACTATTTTGCGAATCTGCCAAGCGCACCGCTCAGAACAGAAAACAATGGTGACGCTACGACGACATATCTCTTTGGTGCCGGCGCGGCGAGTTCGAGTTTCATTTGGCGAGTTTCCGAACCGGGCAAGGTGACGAAAGCCGGTTGGGGTTTGCCGGAGTCGGGCACGGTCGTCACTTTTGAAGCTGACGAGTTTCCGGGCGATCCGGTGACAACCATGTTGGCTGATCGGGATGGTAACTCGTTGCTTATGAATATTCCGGGTGGCAGTAATCAGCTACAACTAGCCGTGGCGGATGTCTTCAAACTGCGTGTCTTTCGCATGTGGGAAATCGTCAACGGTGACACCGCTAACAAGATGATTGAGCCAGATTTTCATTTTCGATTCCTAGCGGGCGCTGATGTTTTGACGCTCACGTCGCCTGATGCTCTTAACAGCAATTGGGTGAATATCACAGCAGAAAAGGCGGGCACGGCGATCATCGAGGTGAGTTATGACGCTATTGACGTTTTCGGCTCGAACTACAATCCGTCGGATGGTCGTTTTGGTGCCAGCAACCCAGAACGTAAGGGTTTGGTTGTTGTCACCGTAGCTGAGGCTGCGGATAGCGATTTCTCCTTTGCGGTAAAAAAACCGGGTAGCGCTGACTTTTCGGCTTGGGATGCAGAGTTTGATACTTGGTTCTTCGCGGGGGCAAGTAAAGAGATTGAGATTCGTACCGATGACGGGGCTGCGAGTGTGAGCGCATGGAATCCGGACGTGCCGAGTAGTTTGCATCCGGTAATTGATGGAAAGCTCACTATTTATCCCGGTAACAACATCGTCAAAGTGGTAAGTGATGGTTTGGTGAATTATCAGGTGATTCGTGGTGGCAGTGTGCAGATTGTGCCGGATGTCACCGGTCACGATTTCAATGTTGGCGATAAGGTTCAGGTGCGTTATGGCGGTGGCATTCCGGCGTATCCGTTGCCAAAAATGAGTGGTATTTATAATCCGGTTGTTTATACGAGACTGGCGTATCTTGCTGACGAGATCACTTTGACCCAGGAGATGATCGACGGAACCGAACCTTTAAGGGCTGGCGGCAGCATCGCGGATAGTCATTACGGGCAGGCTGCGGGTGCGCATCGCACCCTAACGTACGACACTGGTATCAGTGTTGATATGAATGCTGGAAGCAGTACTGGTTCTTACACCGTGTTGCCAAGCGTCTATTTGGTAACCGCTTCGCAGGTCGCTAAAGCCGCGTTGGCTAGCACGGTCGCTGATGCTACGTCACTGGTAGCGGCTAACTACACCGCTGCCAGTTGGGCGACGTTTGTTGCGGCGTTTGGTGCTGCGCAAGCTGCACTTATTGCCGAGTTGGCGACTCAGAGTGTGGTTGACGACGCGGTGGCCGTTCTTAAAGCTGCGGTTGCTGCGCTGGTGAAAGTGTCTGCTGCTGCGAGCATGGTTCCGTCAATTGTTCCGGTTGATTCTGCTACGCCGGTTAAACCGACGGAATCGGTTGGCGTACAAGATTATGGAACGGTTAGCGTTGATTGGGTATTTTCAGTTTCTGGCGGTTCAGTGACTGCGCGTTTCGATGCGCCTATTGAGAGTTTTGTACGCATCACCTTGAACGCTGTGCCGGTTGCCCCAGCAGACTATGACGTAGCGAAAGGCAGTACGATTGTGACGCTTCATGCTGACTTCTTGGCTACCTTGCCAGCAGGTGTGCATATCTTCATGGTTGAGTTTGACGATGGTATGGCGCAACTTTCAGTGAATATATCGGATGATCTTGAGAGTCCCGATCGTTCTAGCACTGGTGGTTCGCTGGCTGTTGGTAGTGGTTCTGTTATCCCGATGGCAGGTGTTCTGTTGTTGTTTGGGGCGACGTTTATTGGTGTTGTGTTTGGTAGGCGTAAGCAGTTGTTCGATTGAGTGGATACACCGGTGTTGAGTGCTTGAATCAGGGTATCGAACAGACGGAAAAAAACTAACCAACTGTCCGAAAAAAGAGGGTCAATCCTGAGGGTCGCTCAAACCCAGCAGTGCCGATAGTTCTTATAGGCGTTGAGTGCTAACTAAACTTTCCTCTACTTAATCTCGGTCTCCAGGGGTGGCGTCTCGTCAGAAATATGTTGTGACACAACCGAGCGCTTCGCATCTGTAGGGCTGCGGAGTTGAGCGCGAATCAACCTTTTCGACCGCATACCGGCCCGGAGGAACCCTAATGAAAACGCCACTTACACCGCTAAACGGGCAGGCCTAATTTCGCTGGTTTGTTCTTTCCCTATGGTGCGGGTGTGGTGATGTTCGTTAGTGTTTATGTTTTCAATTTTTTCTGTGTTCAAGTTTTTTTGACGGGGGGGGGGGGGGGGGGAGCGTTTTTTCGGGCCCAAATGTTGGATTTTATTTATTTGGGGTAAACCACACCGGAAAAAGGGGGCAACCGTAGGGGAAACCAAAAGATTTAATTCAATTTTTAT
>JAIRZI010000091.1 GCA_031267295.1 Propionibacteriaceae bacterium
TTATACATCATGCGGTTACTTATCGTCCGTCACCACGCGACTACTTACCACCCGCCACCACACGACTACTTATCGTCCGTCATTGCGAGTGCCCGCAAGGGCGCGAAGCAATCCAGTCACAAAACGCCACCTATACGAAACTTTCCAATCCAGATTCACTGAACAAATTCCTCTTTTACTCAGTAGTTACTTTTCTGGATTGCTTCGTCGCTTACGCTCCTCGCAATGACGAGGGTCGGCTAGGTGTTTTCGTCGCTTACGCTCCTCACAATGACGGGGATTGGTTCATAACCCTGCACTTCGGCATCTGGAAAAGCGCTTTGCATACTTTCTATGCGGAAATCTACGGCAGCGGCTGCGATACCGCGCAAGCAGAGATTCTTCTGCAATTCGTTCAGTACTCCCGCCGACCATAACGGTCGGTATGTGCTACGTTCGGCTAAAGTAAGCAGCAAATCCGCTAAACCCTGACCGAAGATGGCACAAGTATCCAGAAATACCGGAAAACTCACCAATCACTCCTCACTCATGGCGGTAAGTTCAAGCATCCCCGCCTCTTGACCTTTACGCGCCGCTTGAGCTAGTACAGCACGCCGTCTAGCCTGCTCCTGCTCTTGATAGGTAAACAGATCATCCAGAATAATGCGACGATGGCGACCAACCTTGGTGAATGGGATTGCACCAGTCTCCAATAGTTTCACCAAAGTGGGACGCGATATTCCCAGAAAATCAGCAGCTTCTTGAGTGGTAAGTTGTTTCGCGCGCGGTATCACCGAAACACCACGACCTTGAGCGAGATTCTCTCCGACGAAAAGCAGCACATCGAATAGCTGCGACGGTAGTTCATATGTCTGACGAGTTCGTGGCGATGTCAGTAAAGTCTTCCCAGAGTTCATCAAGTCTGACTCCAGCAACTCAAAAAGCTCTTTTGCGTCTTCGGTTTCTTGCTGATTCGGGATGAATGTTTTGGAGGGTCTTGGGAGCGTAGTTACCATGTTGAGACTCCTTACAACGTCAAGATTATTCAAAATATTCGAAAAATACAATATGCGCAACTACATCCTAGCCGTCAACTGACAGCATCGCACGCGCTTGTTGCCATCACCGGCGATGGCTTCGCGCACCGGCCACCCGCCACCTACACCCCCGGAAGCGCAGCATTGATCGCTTGAATTGTCTGGGCGGCATCTCCGAAACACATAGCGGTGTTATCGGCGTAAAACAGTGGATTCGGCACTCCAGCGTAACCTGCTCCGCGTCCCCGCTTGAAAACGATAACCTGCTTTGCCTCCCACACTCGCAGCACCGGCATACCGGAGATCGGAGTTCCGGGTGTCGCCGCCGCTGGGTTCACAGTATCGTTAGCACCGATCACCAGCACCACATCGGCTGTTGCGAAATCATCGTTGATCTCGTCCATCTCAAATACCAGATCGTAAGGCACCTGCGCTTCAGCAAGCAGCACATTCATATGCCCTGGCATACGTCCAGCTACCGGGTGAACAGCGAAGCGCACCTCGCTGCCAAATCCGCGTAAAAGACGAGTTAACTGAGCTACCGGGTGCTGGGCTTGCGCCACAGCCATACCGTATCCGGGGGTGATGATGACATTCTCTGCATTAACTAGCAGTTCAGCAACCTTAGCTGGAACGATCTCCGTAACCACACCATCCACACCATCAATAGCCACGGTGGTTGTTAGCTGCCCGAACCCGCCGAGAATCACCGACAAGAAAGACCGGTTCATACCCCGGCACATCAGATAGGACAGAATCAAACCAGACGAACCCACCAAGGTACCAGTGACGATCAATACATCCGAATTCAACATGAAGCCGGCGAACGTCGCCGCTAAACCGGAGTATGCGTTAAGGATAGATACCACAACCGGCATATCCGCACCCCCGATGGCAAGCACCAAATGTATCCCGAAAACTGCCATCAACACGCTCATGGTTAACAGTGGTAGTAGCGCGCCGTCAGCGCTATTCACAAACCAATAACCCAACCCGCTCGATGCCAGTAGCAATCCCAGATTTATCCAATTGCGCCCTGGTAACAACACTTGTCGCGCCCAAGATTTCTCTGACAATTTAGCCCAAGCGACGATAGAACCAGTGAATGTCACCACACCGATCATGGTTCCGAGAAAAACTTCCGTCAGATGAGCTGCCCCGGAATCGGAGTGCTCCAGATACGAATTGAATCCCACCAAGGCGGAAGCCAACCCGCCAAAACTGTTAAAAAGCGCCACCAATCCTGGCATTCCGGTCATTTTTACCGTGAACGCGTATATCGCCCCGATGACGGTTCCCGCCAGTACCGCCCCAGCAAGCAACAGATAGGTTGCGCGGCTGGGTTCGCCTGCAGTGAGTTCAATCATGGCGGCAGCCATCGCCATGGCCATACCAACGACACCTAGCGCGGTACCTCGTTTGGCGGTTTCAGGTCTATTAAGCCCCGCGATACTGAAAATGAAAAGCAGCCCGGAAACGATACACGTTGCGGCGACAAGTTGTTGCGGATTCATCGCGCCTCCTTACGGAACATAGCAACCATGCGGCTGGTGATAACGAACCCGCCAACAATATTGATAACGGCAACCACAATGGCGAGCGCTGCAATGAGACGAACCAACCCCGAATCGCTACTGAGTTGCCACATCGCACCCACCACGATGATGCCGCTTATCGCGTTGGAAAGGCTCATCAGCGGAGTGTGTAACGCTGACGTGACACCCCACACCACGTAGTAACCCGCAACGGTTGCCAGTGTGAAAACCGCCAGCGAAGATAAAAACGCAGTTGGAGCTAATGACAACAATAAGCTTGCCGCCACTGCCGCCACTGTGATCGCCGCTACCTGTATCGGCCACGGCAACGGCGATTTCGGAGGCGGAGCCGGTGACTGCTCACTCAGCACGTTAGCTGCCACCGGAGCGGAAACTTGCACTGCCGGCGGGGGAAAAGTCACCGTACCGTTCAGTGTGATAGTGGCAGTGCGCACAATCTCGTCGTCAAAGTTCACAACTGGTACGCCGTTCGGTTCTGGCGTTAGCAACCCCACCAGATTAGCGACGTTCCTGGCGTACAGCTGACTCGACTGTCCCGCCAACCGAGACACCATATCGGTGTAACCGATGATCGTCACCCCATTGTCAGTGACGTAAGATAGGCCGGGTTTGGTAAGTTCGCAGTTACCGCCGCCCGGTGCCGCCAGATCGACGATCACCGATCCGGGAGTCATGGCGGCCACCATCTGAGCAGTTATCAACCTAGGAGATGCCTTGCCGGGAACCGCAGCAGTCGCAATCACAATGTCTGCCTGTTTCACTTGTTCCGCATACATAATGGCAGCGCGCTGATTGTAATCGTCACTAGTTTCTTTGGCGTAACCGTCGGCGCTAACTTCTTGAGCAACTTGAGCAGCGTTCACCTGCACAAAGGTTGCTCCCATTGACTCCACCTGCTCCGCAGTTTCGGGACGAACATCCGTAGCGCGTACTACCGCCCCCATGCTGTTGGCAACTCCAATGGCCGCCAAGCCTGCAACCCCCGTGCCGATGATGAACACGTTCGCTGGTAGTACTTTTCCAGCTGCCGTAACTTGACCACCCAAAAATCTTCCGAAAGCATGAGCCGCCTCGACGACAGCCCGGTAGCCGGAGATATTCGCCATCGACGACAAGGCATCCATTGATTGCGCGCGCGAGATGCGCGGAATCATGTCCATACTGAGCGCAGTGATACCAGCAGCAGCGCACTTGTCCACCATCGTTTGATCGAAGCGGGGTTCCAAGAACGCAATAAGCGTTGCTCCGGGGTGCAGCAACGCCAACTCGGCATCGCTCGGAGCAACCACTCGGAGCACAATGTCGGCACCCCAAGTAGCAGTTTTATCCATTAACACAGCGCCCGCAGCTTGGAAAGCGGCATCTGGCAACCCGGCTTTCAGCCCGGCTCCCTGCTCCACCATCACGTCATAACCAAGCTTGCGCAACTGAACAACCGTTTTAGGAGTAAGCGCCACGCGGTTCTCGTTGACAGCAGTCTCACTCGGAACGCCAATAACCATCATTACATTCTTCCATGCTCACGCAACAATGCCCATTTCTTGCCCGACAACTCAACTAATCCAGTCCCACCGAAATCGCCCGTGCTTGGAGTGTCGCGCTCATCTACTACCGCCACCCCCCTTGATGATTAGGCTAATGCATTCGGTTGACGGCCTCGTCACAAAGCCGGCAGAGTTGATCGCGGGCGGCGCACTGCGCTAAGTTATGCAGTTCAGCACGGGCGCTTTCAGCCAGTTCTACTATCTGAGCGCGAGCTTGCGCAATCACTGGGTGAGTTCGCAACGCTGCAACCACGGACTCAGTCTCGTCAAGGCTGAGTCCTTGCAACACTTTGGCATACAACGCATGATCAGCGGGGTTGTCGCTCTCTCGTAGTAGCAACACCGGCAGAGTGGCTAGTCCTACCCGCAGATCAAGCCCGGAATCTTTACCCGCCACGTCGGAAGTGATGTCTATCAAATCATCGGCTAGCTGGAACGCCGTTCCGATTTTTTCCCCGAATCTTTCCAAAGCTGCCAACTGTGGCTCTGGAAGCCCGGCAATCATGCCCCCAAATAGTATAGAAGTACGTATCAGTGAGGCGGTCTTGTTCGCCACCACCTGTCGATAATGTAGCAACGGGTCTTCACCTAACGTCGGCCCGCGAGTCTCAGCAATTTGTCCTTGCACTAGCTGTGCGAAAGTGGCGGCCTGTAACGCCACGAACTCAGAACCTAAGTCAGCCCCGATGATAGAAGCTTGCGCAAATAGAAAATCTCCTACCAGAATCGCCGCCGTGTTGCCATAATGCAAGTTAGCGCTCATCACCCCGCGCCGTAACGTAGCTTCATCCATCACATCATCGTGGTACAAGCTAGCAACATGGGTTAACTCCACTACAGCACTAGCAGCCACCACTCGCTTCCGCACATCGGCAGTCAGCAACCCTGTCCCACACATTCCAATTTCCGGGGTCGGCAAAACAGTTAAGACATCGGTTCGTCGCTCATCTGCTCCAGCTAACAACGCTGCTAGTATCACCAACAACGGACGAAACCGTTTGCCGCCCGCCAGCGTCACATGACGCGCAGCATCAGCAAGGAACGGAGACGGTGCCTGAGTAGCCTCAGCTAACCGGCACTCCACCTCTCCTAGCAGTTCAGCAACCACTGTCTCCACGTTATTATTCATCGCAATAGCCCTATCATGTTGCTGAAAATATCAGCAACTTGTGAAGGGAATAGCCCGCAGCAGAGCAGTAGCACCGCACAAATACTCACCAACACGCTAACCCCTTTGGATGGCTGCGTGGCACAAGTGAGATCGGCTGGCGGCTCTAAAAACATAAGACGAATAATCCGCAGATAACACCCTGCAACGACGAATGAGAACGCCAAAGCTCCCAACGCCAACCAAGCGAACCCGCTACGCCATACCAATGTCAGCAGTAAAAGTTTGGATGCGAACCCCCCAGTACCAGGTATACCGATGAAAGACAGCATAAATATTCCCATCATCGCCGCCAGCAACGGGTTACGACGCGCCAACCCGCGCCAAGCATCAAAATTAGAGTTGGAACCGCTCGCACCACCCACCCATAACGTCAACGCAAAAACACCTAACGTCATCAACGCATACACCGTAAGGTGAAACAGCAACGCGCTAACTGATACAAAATCGGATACCAATGTTCCCGTCTGCACCGTGCTGGCGGCGACGATAGGCAGCAGCATAAACCCGACGTTCATAATCGCTGAGTAAGCAAGCACTCGTTTCATGTTGCGCGGCGTGAGCGCTCCGATAGCACCGAATGCGATAGTTAGTAACGCTATTAGCGCCAACGGAGTTTGCCATGTCCAACGCAACGCACCAAGTGGCACGAATAGCAGTCTGAGCAGCGCGAATACCGCTGCAATCTTGGCGCAAGTGGCAAGAAAAGTGGTGATGGCGGTGGGGGCACCGGTATATATGTCCGGTACCCAGGCGTGAAATGGGAAAGCTCCGAGTTTGAACAATAGCCCCGCTGTGCTAAGCCCTAACCCGGCGTACATCAACAGGTTATCGGAGCGCATTTTAGAAATGGTAGCCGCGATGTCCGCATAATCGAACGATCCAGCGGCACCAAACAACAACGCTATGCCATAAAGAAAAACTGCCGAAGCGGTAGCCCCCAACAGAAAATATTTAAGTGCCGCCTCTTGACTAAGCGTTCGGTTGCGGCGCGCCAGCCCTACCAACAGATACAGCGGTAACGACATCACTTCACAACCAACGAACGCACTCAGCAGAGTAGATGCGGCGCTCAGCAGCAGCATTCCGCTGAGCGAGAAGAGAAATAACGAGAATATTTCAGTGTGCTCAGCACGTGTAGTTTCTGCGACGTTCTCCTCCGTCGATCCGGGCGGAGCTGACGCTTGTGATGTGAAAGCGGATAGGCCATTGTTGCTAGCTCGTTCTACCAACAAGACAAGCACGGCTAAAGCGCTCAACAGCAACAGTACCCAAACAGCCATAGCCGGGCCATCGATAGCGAGCGCCCCCAGCGCCGCGATGGTGCGCGCATCCGCTGATGTCCAGTTACGCACAGTGAACGCTAACGCCGTTATGATCGCCGTAGTGCTCAGCACTAGTTGCACCGGGAACCGCAAGCGACGCACCACTACTGCTTCCACTAGGATACTTAAACTCGCCGCGCCAAACGTCACGATACATGGGGCGAGTAACAGATATTCAATAACCGGCACCATATCACTCGCCACCCTCAGCTATGTTTGTGATAGCCACCGCAGTAGTTCCAGGTTCGGCGCTAGCGATGTAGTTTCGCAACATCTGCGGCGCGCAACCAAACGCCAACAACAGCAGCAACAACACTGCGATGACGCTACGTTCTATGGTGGTGGCATCACGAACCGTTGGAACTGCATCCGTTGGAGACATATCTAGCTTGTGGGTTCCAGTGAATAATCGCTGATAAGACCAAGTGACATATACCGTCGCAAACAGCGTACCGATCACCGCAAACAGTGCGAATATCGGATGACGTTCCCCAGCGCCCACTAGCACTTGAAGTTCGGCAGCAAATCCTAAGAATCCTGGCAAAGGTAGAGTCGCCAGCCCAACCAGTAAAAATAAGGCAGCGGTAGCTGGCGCTCGTTGCCGTAAACCTCGCCGATCACCGAAGTGTGCCACGCCACTAGATTGTTGCAGCACGCCACACACCAGCACTAGCGCGCCGACACTCAATAAGTGGGCTACTAGATACATTGCCGCACCATTGATCGCTGTGGGTGTGAGAGTAAAAATCCCAAAGACGATGAACCCGAAGTGCGAGATAGAGGTGTAACTCGCCATAGAGACTAGATGCCGCTCCCCCACTGCGGCGAACCCGCCATACCAGATACTGATGAGCGCTATTACTAACACTCCGGGCGCAGCCCAGAGCGCCGCGTTAGGGAACAATCCGAGCGTAAAGCGAATCATGGCGTAGCCACCCAAAGCATCAACCGCTCCGATCAGCAAAGCGCTCACCGCCGGATTGGCTTCCTTGACGACAGCGGTTAACCAAGAATGCAACGGCACTAAAGGCCCTTTGAGTGCGAACGCCATAAAGAACAGTACAAAAAGTAGCCGCTCCATTCCTGGAGTGAACTCAACGTTTGCTAACGCACTGAGTAGGGTGCTGGAGCGTCCGACAGTGCTGACGGTCGTCACCACGCCAACGATACCGCCGAACAACAAGAAGCCGCTTGCTAGGGAGAACATTAGGAAACGCGAAGCTGCCATCGCGCGACATGCTCCGCCCCAATATCCAATAAGTAAGTAGACCGGCAGTAGCGATACTTCAAAAAATAAAAAGAACAACACCAAATCAGCGGCTAGGAAAGCCCCGATGACAAGCGCTTCTGTTAACAACACTAAAGATGTGAACACTTCGGGACGCATGGTAGGCGCAGAAGTTGCGTCCGTTGCTGTATCCAACTCAAGCCCGATAGCTAACACCGCACTGCTGAGCACGGCGGTGGCGATCACCAAAGAAGCGGACAATCCGTCGAACTGGAGTGCATACCAAGCGCCAAATCGACGCAACCACAACACCTGCTCCGCAAGATTATGGGACTGCGATAACAGCAACGCCGTAAGCGCCATCGCTAAAGTTAGCCCGCTGATAATTAAACCCGCCAGTCGATTACGAGCACCCCGCAACGGCAGCACAATAGCGGCACCAAATAACGGCACCACAAATATCAACGTCAACCAGGGAACAATCATCACAGCCACCTCACACCCAAGCCCAAAGCAACATTGCCGACACCAAAACAGCAGTTCCAGCAACAAACAGCAGAACATATGTGCGTACATTGCCGCTTTGTAAGCGTCGCATCAGTATGGAAGTTCGACCGATAACCCGCCATAAATGTCTTGCACCATTTTCGAGCACCTCGGACTCTGTCCAAGAAACTCTGGCGCTCACCGTCGACAGCGGAGCAACAACACCGCGCTGCAACGCATCATCTGCATAAAGCTCAGCAGCTCCGATCCTAACTAAAGCCACCTCATCGGCAGTTGAAGCCGCCTTAAACCAAATTGGCGTCACCTTGCGGTAATAAATCACAGTGCCGACCACCACAACGAATAGCAACCCCAAAGTGACATAGTTCAACCAATCGAAGTACAACAATCCAGTGCGGGATACCTCTGCTGCAAACACCGGTTGCAACCAACCCGGCAACCATCCATTGAGTGCCAAACCGCCACCCAACGCCAGCAACGACAACACCGTTAGCGAAAATCTCATGCTCACCGAACCACGCAACGGCTGCCGATTCTCGGCTCCAGTCTCGGTTGACGTTTCCGCACCTATCGGAGCTTCCTGCCAGCGGGCAGTACCGGTGAAAGTCAGCAGTAATAACCGCGTCATATAAAACGCACCCAACCCAACACCAACGACGGCTAGCGCACCGAACGCCGGAATCGTCTCCCAAGCTGTAGCGATAATATGGCCTTTGGCGTAAAACCCGGAGAGGAACGGTACCCCGATGGTGGCAAGATAGCCACAGGCAAACGCAACGAATGTGTACGGTAACACTTTCACTAAACCGCCCAACCCTTGCAGATCACTTCGCCCGACGCGGCGCGTCAGCGTTCCAACCGCTAAGAAAAGGCCAGCCTTGATTACGCCATGAGTTAGCAACTGAAAGACGGCGAACACCGCACCCACCGGCCCAAGACCAGCAGCCAACATCAGATACCCCAGTTGGCTTGTGGTGGAACAGGCCAGCACCCGTTTGATGTCACGCCCGGTTGCAGCCATCCAGGCACCACCGAACAACGTCAACACACCAATCAACAGCACAGCCAGTCGCGCAGTAGGTGCCAACATATATATCGGCAAAGAGCGCAGTATCAGATACCCACCGGCTGCCACCATGGTGGCAGAGTGAATGAGTGCTGATGCTGGAGTGGGACTCTCCATGGCATCCAATAACCAGGACTGTAACGGCACTTGAGCTGACTTAGCGCACGCCGCCAATAGTAACGCAAACCCCACGACACCCGCCCAAGAGCCACCAACTGCACCCAACTGCTCGGCAACAGCGGTGAAGCGCACCGTACCGATTTGAGTAAGTAGCACCGCGATAGCGCTCAACAACCCCAGATCGGCTACCCGATTCATCACGAACGCTTTCTTGGCGGCGTTGGCTGCTACTTCCTTTTCTTGCCAGAATCCAATGAGGAGATATGAAACTAGCCCCACAGCTTCCCAGCCGACGAACAACAACACATAGTTGTCGGCCAACACCAGCAGTAGCATCGCTGCAATGAACAGATTCAGCAATCCGAAGAAGCGCCGTCTTTCGGGTTCATCAGATAAGTACCCCACCGAATAAATCGCAACTAAAGTACCGATACCAGCTACCAACAACGCAAACAGTATGGAAAGTTGATCGATGAGCAGTGACACCGTCACTTCCGCATCGCCGATACTCAACCAAGTGTATAGCTGCACGGTGATTGGTTCCGGCTCGCCAAGCATCATAATGAACAGCACTACGGCGTAGCCAAACGACACCCCAACACCGCCCACCCCAACGCTGTACAACCAACTATCGCTCATCCGCACCAGCAACAAAAGCGCAGCAACCAACAACGGAAACGCAATCAACACCCAGCAGTTTCCCGCCAAAAGGGTAAAACTCCCTGACTCCATTAACAACATGGACGTATACATCAGTGACGTAACCTCCGAGCATCATCAACATTCAAGCTGGCTTTGGAACGGAAGATAGTTATGATGATCGCCAACCCCACCACCACTTCGGTAGCCGCCACCACCATAGTAAAAACTGCTGCCACTTGGCCATCTAACTCCGCGTGCGCTTCTGAAAATGTCACCAACGCCAAATTGGCGGCGTTGAGCATCAATTCAATACCCATAAACATCACCAAGGCGTTACGCCGAAGTAGCACCCCGGCCAAACCAATACAGAACAGTACTGCGGAAACGATGAGGTAAGCACTCAAACTCATTAGGCACCTCCCGCAATGGGTAACGTGCCATTGATCTCTGCGGCTGTTTCTGCTACCAGTATAGGTAATAGTTCAACATCAGACGGCACAACCCCTCGCTCCGATAGTACGGCCGACACGGAGTTGTCGGCTACTGAACCATCTGGCAATAACGCTGGATGGGCAATAGAGTTCGTTCGCGCATACACTCCCGACCCAGGTGCAGCAGCAGGGTTGGCACCAGTAGCCGCGTACTGCTGCAATTTTTCTGCTGCCAACCCGCGCTGACTACGCTGTGCGCGCACCTGATCGCTGTGCGCTAACACCATCGCCGCCAGCGCTGCGGTAAACACCAGCGCCGCCAGCGCTTCAAAAATAAACGCATACTTAGTGAACAGTAACACTGCTAACCCTTGCGCATTGCCGCCATGGCGCTCATTAACCTCATCAAGGTTTCCAAAACCTCCGCTCACCGCTCCGGCTACTGTGAACACCAATAACGCCAGCAACGCACCAATAGCAATCCCACTGACCACTCGCTGCCCTCGAATGATCTCGGTGAGCGATTCTCGCCGGTCGATACCAATAAGCATCATGGTGAACAGGAACAGCATCATTATTGACCCGGTATATACCAATATCTGTGCCACGAACAGGAACGGTGCTTCTAGCGTGGTGTACAGCAAGCCAAGCGTAACCATAGCGCCGCACAGGCAAATAGCGGAATGTACTACCTTGCGAGCCACTATGGTACCCACCGCCATAGCTATGGTCAGCGGAGCGGCCACCCAAAAAACGAATATCGTCATCAGCTATCTCCCCACGGTGGTTCAGGTGCGCGCCGCCCGTCTAAACTGGGGATACGTTTATCAGGTTCACCGGTTGGCGGTAACCCTGCGAAGTATTCTTGCTCATCGAAGCCAAGCAGCCGCACATGCGGCGGTGCCACCATCCCAACGGTCAACTCCGCTAACAGATCGCTCTTATGATAGATCAATGACTCCCGGGAATCAGCAGCCAATTTGAACTCATTTGTCATCGTTAACGCCCTAGTTGGGCAAGCTTCGATACATAGCCCGCAGAAAATACAACGCGCATAATTGATCTGATAGACGCGCGCATATCGTTCCCCCGGCCCGTAGCGATTGATGTCGTCATTGGCCGCGCTCTCGACATAGATAGCATCGGCTGGACACACCCATGCGCACAGTTCACACCCGACACACTTCTCTAACCCGTCTGGCCAGCGGTTTAGCTGATGTTGCCCATGATAACGCGCAGCAGTGACAAGCTCCTTGCCTTGCTGGGGGTACCGTTGTGTGAATGAGCGCCGGAAGATGGTACGCAACGTAATCCAGAAGCCACTAAATATACTCATTCGGTGCCGCCTTTTGGTGGCTTCCGATTGTCTCGCAACACCGCCACCGTGAGAGTGGCGGGCACAAATCCTGCTAGCTCAGGCAACTGCTCTCCGGGCTGTGGCGGCACTGGGTAACCGCCAGCGAAAGCATCAAAGCGTTGAGACGCAACAGCCGAGCGCCCCGCATCCACTGCCGCCGTTCGTTCCGCCAACCAATTTTGCAACATCATCACCGCTATCGCTATCAGGATCGCCAACGCAACTACTGTGGCCATGATTATCAACGGCAACGAGAACTCCAGACGCAACCCGTTGATCACCGCTAGGATGAACAACCATGCCAAATTTGCTGGAATCAACACTTTCCACCCTAACGACATGAATTGATCGTAACGAAGCCGGGGTAGTGAGGCTCGCACCCACACAAATAGAAAGATAAGTGCTTGTACTTTCAGAAAGAACCACAGCAACCCCCACCAACCCTGATCTAACGCTCCGCCAGCGAACGGCGGCGGCGCATGATAACCACCAAGAAATAAGGTGGTAGCCACCGCAGACACCATAGCCATATTGATATATTCGGCAAGAAAAAATAGTGCGAACCGGAAACCTGAATAATCAGTCAAAACTCCACTGACCAGCTCTGATTCACATTTTGATAGGTCGAACGGCGCCCGGTTGGTCTGCCCAAACATCGAAATCAGATAGGTGATAAAACTTGGCAGTAGCAATATCGCATACCACCCCGATAACGGAAGTTCAATTGAGGCGACACTTATAGGAGCCTGTTGTGCATTCACTATTTCGCCCGCCGACATCGACCCAGCGCACATAAAAACCGCCACCACTGATAACCCCATCGCCACCTGATAGCTGATCATCTGCGCGATGGCTCGCATAGAACCAAATAGCGAATAGGTGCCGTTTGACGCCCAGCCGCCCAACACCACGCCGTAAACACCCACCGCCCCGATAGCCAACACAAACAAGATTGATACTGAAAAGTCGGTGATCTGTAGTAACGTCTCTTCGCCAAACATGCTCACTTTGCCGCCAAGCGGCAACACCGACCACGTAGCGAAAGCGGCCACTCCTACCAAAAATGGAGCCAGATTGAACACCAATCGGTCGGTTCTAGCGGGACGAATATCTTCTTTGAATAACAGTTTGAGACCATCAGCCAACCCCTGTAGCAACCCAAACGGCCCAGTCATATTGGGTCCTTTACGGTTCTGCATTCGTGCCAACATTCGGCGCTCAAACCAGATATTACCCAGCGACCACACCAGCAAAAACACCAGTAGGAAAACCGCCTTGACTACTGTAAGCCCCAATGAATCGTCGCTAAGCACCTCGGGTATCATCGCATATCACCTTCCGCCAGAATTACCCGTTCGCCAGGAAGGGCGCTCAAGTGGCCATGCGTAGTTACTTCGGATAACGCAGGAACCCAAACTACGCCATCGACCATATCGGGAACTATTTGCACAACGCCACGCCACCGAGCGCCACCGGCACCGAGTTGCGCGATAGCACCGTCTGAAAATCCGTGGGTCGCCGCAGTGACAGGACTCATCTTTGCTGTTAGCGGTGCGGCAGTGGCACGTAGCGCAGCAGCGCCATCCAGCAACCGGGCATCGTCTAGTAACTGCCGCCAAGTGGCAAAGATAACGTTACCGGGCACTTGGGAAATCGTGGGCACAACCTCAATGGCAGGCAACGTCGCCGGGTCGTAACGCCAATAACCTAAGCTATCGTACGATTCCAGCGCCGCAGCGGTGGTCTGGAACCCCAAGTCTGCGCCTAACGCTTCTGCGAGCGCAGCCAATACTCGCACATCTGGCATTACGTCATTACGCTGAACTGCTGCAACCACCGGACGACGGGCATATGTCCAATCGATGAAATTACCGGACTGTTCTTCAATGGCGGCCACGGGGAACACCACATCGGCATACTCGGTAACTGCAGAGCGCCGCACTTCCAAACTCACTACGAACGTTGCGTCCAACGCACTGTTTACCAGTTCGGAGTTCGGCAGGTCGCGCGGATCAAGCGCCCCGGTGATAATGGCCCGCATCTCACCGGTAGCGGCAGCAACAGCTATATCGTTTAAGCTATACCCCGGCTGGGTCGGCAAAGAGGTAGCATCCCAAGCAGTTAACAGATTGGTTCTGGCGGCCGTATCAGCTACCAACCGCCCCCCGGGAAGCAACGACGGGAGACATCCGGCAGCTAACGCAGCTAACTCCCCTGGACGGCGCGGTAGCCACGCCACTTTGGCACCCGTCGCCGCTACCGTATCAGCTAGCCATTTATAAGTACCTGCTGCGCTAGCAGCGCGTTCGCCCACCAACACCACGGTATCTTTTCCGATCATCCCGCTGAGCATTGCGAGCATCTGCGCTTCATTTCCAGGGGAACAAGCCAGCAACTGCGCAGCGAGTTTTCGGTTTCCGGCACTCAAAAATGGCGCTACGGCAACCACCTGTAGCCCATGATGGCGCACCGCACGACGTAGCCGGAGGAACACCATCGGAGATTCTTCCTCCGGCTCGAAGCACAGCAACACCACTTTGCGCGCCTGTTCGAGATCACCGTATCCGACTGGTTGCGCCGTTACTTTGCGCATCAAGAAGCGTGCCTCTTCATCTGAGCTAGCCCGGGTACGGTAATCGATGTTATTGGTTTGCAACACCATGCGCGCAAACCGCGAATACGCATAGGCGTTTTCTAATGTGAGTCGCCCTCCTGGAATCACCGCCACTTGAGAGCCGGCAAGTCCTCGCAACCCCTTAGCAGCCGCATCTAACGCCGTTGGCCAACTCACCGCCACCAATTCACCATTTTGTCGCAGTAGCGGAGTGCGCAGCCGATCAGCACCTTGCGCGGAATGGAACCCATATCTACCGCGATCACAGAGCCACCCGGCGTTATGCGTCGAATCGTTGCCCGCTAACCTGCGAAGTAAGGTGCCATTTTTAACATCGTTGCGAATTTGGCAACCAGCAGCGCACCCATCGCAAGTGGATTCCGTGCTGACTAGTTCGAAAGTTCTGGCATGAAAACGATAATCGGTGCTAGTCAATGCGCCAACCGGGCAAAGTTGCACTGTGTTACCAGTAAAGTAACCACCGCCAGCAGCCGGGTTGGCGATGAGATGCGTCCGCGCACCGCGCCCGGAAAACGCAAACAGCGTATCGCCGGATATTTCGGCAGCGAATCGGGTACAACGTTCACATAAAATGCAGCGTTCCCTATCTAACAGAATCGTCGGAGTGACAGAAATGGGCTTCTCAAAAGTGCGTTTCACACCAGCAAACCGACTCTGCTGTCCGCGTGATAACTGCATTGCCTGGTTCTGCAACGGGCACTCGCCACCCTTATCGCACTCCGGACAATCTAGCGGATGGTTCACCAATAACAGTTCCAACACTGCGGCTTGCGCGGCAGCAACGCGCTGCGAAGTGATCTGGGTAGCCACTCGCATCCCTTCGGCCACCTGCAAAGTGCAAGAAGGTTGTAGCTGCAATGGTTTAGTGTCGGTGCCATCAGACACTTCTACCATGCATTGCCGACAAACTCCCACCGGCTCCAACAACGGATGGTCGCAGAATCTGGGAATAAACACTCCCGCCTGTTCGGCTGCCCGAATGACGGTGGTACCTGGTGGCACAGTTACGCTGTTGCCGTCAATAGTGAGGGTGACTGGAGCAGTTGACGCAGCACTCATCTAAACCCTCCATTCCCAGATTTTGCTGTTGGAACTGATTCATTCCACGCAAACACGGCACTCTGTTCTTCGGGGAAAAGCTCGTTGGCGGCGCGTCGGTAACCGACCTCAAACTCCGAACGGAACTGCCGGATAGCGCCGGTCACGCAGCCAACAAACCCATCGGCTAACGGACAAAAAGCCCGCCCTGAGATTCCGTCACAGATGTCAAGGATACGCTCCACGTCACCCTCTTGACCGCGCCCTTCCGCTAGCCCGGAGAGTAGCTGCGACAACCACCACGACCCTTCGCGACACGGGCTACATTTACCGCACGACTCGGCGGCATAGCACTCCATCCAGCGTCGCGTGACGCGCAACACTGATGTAGTTTCGTCGAAAAATTGTAAAGCGTTGCCACCCGGTACTGCTTTGGCGGTGGTGGCGCTTCCATAGGGGAGCGGCATGTCTAATTGTTCCTCAGTAAACAGCGGTGTGGACAGCCCCCCCGCCGTGAAAAACTTCAACTTGTGTCCCTCGCGGATACCGCCAGCAAACTCCAACAATGCTCGGACGGTGGTGCCACACGGTGCCTCGAACTGTCCGGGGAACTGCACATGCCCCGACACTGAATAGACGGTAGTGCCTCGACTATTAGCAGTACCGAACTGGGCGTACCACTCACCTCCTTGAGACACAATGGCTGGCAGTGCGGCTATGGTTTCGCAGTTGCTCACCACGGTAGGTTCTCCGTACAGCCCGGACGACACTGGATACGGTGGTTGGGAGCTAGGACGACCGGCACGTCCTAGCAACGAATTAAGTAATGCAGTCTCTTCACCACGGATGTAGGAACCAGCGCCAGCATGTACGGTGATGTCGATACGGTAATTAACGCCTAACGCCCGTTCTCCCAAATATCCGGCGCGGTATGCCTCAGCGACGCCCTGTTGCACTCGACGCACCGCATGTAGCGCTTCGCCGCGAATGCAGATGAATACCTGATGCGCGCCAATGGCATAGGCGGCGATTATGGCACCTTCAATCACCAGATGCGGGCTGGCTAGCAACAACGGTACGTCCTTGCAAGCATTAGGCTCAGATTCGGCACAGTCGATCACCAAATATTTAACTCCGGTGCCGGAGTCGAGCGCGGCACTCCACTTATCACTAGTGAGGAACCGGGCACCATCCCGATCACGCAGCCCGCTAGTTTGCACCACGCCTATTAGCTGATCTGGGGTTAGTTGCAGCGCGCGCAGCACACCGGTGTAACCACCAAAACCGCGATACGTCTCCAATCGCCAAGAGTATGGAGCGCCCCACGATGCGCTAAGAATTGGGGTGAGTGGCGTAGCGTTCATCTGAGCACACCTAGCTGTTGACTGCCCACCGATGGCTGAAGCGGCGCAGCGGAAGTAGTCCAACCGTTGATAGCAGCAGTACGCACACCACGCATACTCGCTTCACCAGCACTAGCCCCAGCGTCGGCGAACTCATCCGGAAAACCGGCCAGCACCCGATGCGCAGCCCGAAAACCGGTCAGCATTGCCCCTCTAGTGGGGTACACCTGCTGGCCGGCATCCAACATATCGAGCAACATGGTGACTTGTTGCACGCTCATGTTGTCCATGAACTCCCAATCCACACTCACCACTGGCGCGAAGTCGCAAGCCGCCGCACACTGCATCCCTTCCAACGAAAACATGCCGTTCGGGGTGGTTTCGCCGTCCGCGATAGCTAATTTTTTTTGTATTTCATCCCAGATGATGTCGCCGCCCAACACCGCACATAAAGCACTGCGGCAAACAGCGATGTGATGTTTCCCCGCTGGGCGACGTTTGAACATAGTGTAGAAAGTGGCAACTTCTAACACTTCTGCTGACGTTATGCCGAGCAGTTCGGCGCACACTTGCACCCCCGTATCACTCACATACCCGTCAACGGAGTGCACTAGATGCAACATTGGAATCAACGCTGAGCGCGCCTCAGGATAGCGACTCATCAACTCGCGCAGCTCAGCGATGCTGTGTTCGTCGATTTGGCTTGCCGCTATGGGCGGCATCGCAGCCCCACCACGCGCCGTATCAGAGATAGTCATCTGTCAACACCTCCCATCACGGGATCAAGTGATGAGAGCGCCATCATAATGTCAGAGAGCATACCGCCCTCCGTCATTATCGGTAACGCCTGCACATGATTGAACCCCGGGTCGCGTAGGTGTACCCGGTAGGGACGTGCGCCACCGTCAGACACCACATAGCATCCCAGTTCGCCACCGGGTGCTTCAATCGCTTGATACACCTGACCCGCTGGTACTTGGAAGCCCGAAGTGGCTCTCTTAAAGTGATGAATCATAGTTTCCATTGACGACCATAGTTTGCGCACCTGATCGGAACTCTGTCCTTGCCCGTCAGCACCCACAGCCAACTGGGAAAACGCTCCCACTTCGGGGTAGTCGATGGAGTACTGTTCCCCCCTAGTTTCCTCTAAGCGGGCGACGCACTGCTGCAGAATACGTACGCTCTCATCCATCTCGCTCAACCGGATTGCCCAGCGGCCATACGCATCCGCCGTATCGGCGGTACATACCCCAAACTCGAAACTCTCGTACCCGCAGTATGGTTGAGTTTTGCGTAAATCCCAAGGGTAGCTAGTGGAACGCAGCGTTGGCCCGCTTACCCCCAACGCCATACAACCAGTAAGGTCAAGGTATGCCACTTCTTGGGTGCGCTGTTTGAAGATCAAGTTGTCCAGCGTAAAACCGGCGATCTCCGGCAAGTTGCGCCGCAACTGTTTTGTCAACTCTCGCAACCGATCTAGCCCGTCAACCGGCAGGTCAATAGCCACCCCGCCGACTCTGATGTAAGCGTTATTCATTCGCAGTCCAGAAACCGCCTCCATGAACTCCAGGCAACGTTCCCGCTCCCGTAGACACACTTCCATAATGCTGGCTGCGCCGATCTCTAGCCCACTAGAACCAAGCGCCAATAGGTGGGACGCGATACGGTTAACCTCCATCATCATCACCCGTAGCACATTGGCACGCTCGGGGATGTCGGCAGTGATACCAAGCAGCTTATCCACTGCCAGCGAGTAGGCTGCCTCGTTGAAAATGCCCGCCACATACTGCGCACGAGTAGCTAGCACTGAGCCTTGTTCCCAAGAGCGGTACTCAAACGTCTTCTCGATGCCAGAGTGCAGATACCCAATGACCGGGCGCAGGCTCCGCACATTCTCACCATCCAACTCCAGCACCAGCCGTAGCAACCCGTGGGTAGCCGGATGCACCGGTCCCATATTTACCACAACTAACTCATCGTTACGGGAACGTTGTTCGCTAACAACCTGATGCCAATCGCCACCCGCTACCAAATATTGCTGGGATTCTGGTTCCGTCACCGCAGCGAACAATGTTTGCAAGTCAAGTTCAATGGTTGACTCGTCGTCATGTTGGTCGTCTGAATTGATGGGGAATCCGCTTGATACGGAGAATCCACTGGTATCAGCGATGCCCGCAGAAAACGCGCTTTTACTAGCAGGTTCGCTCGGGGCGGCTGGTTTTGAATCATGCCCAGTGAACCCATTCGAGACGGCGGTGTTAAATGAGGTTTCTATTACTCGACGACTTCCGCGTTGATCTGGGGGTGCCACCGTAGCTCCGTCGAACTGTATCGGCACGCCACCCAGCGGATAATCCTTGCGTAGTGGGTGCCCTATCCAATCGTCTGGCAACAGGATGCGCGTCAACCCAGGATGATCGTTAAATAGCACTCCGAACATGTCGTATGTTTCGCGCTCATGGAAGTTCGCCATTGGATAGATAGCGCTGACGCTTGGTACCTGCGGCGCATCCTGCGGCACCGCCACTTCCACCCGCAGGCGGCGGTTGCGTGTAATGGAGAGCAGTTCATAGCTCACATGTAGTTCCGATCCGTGCTGCTTAGGATAATGCACTCCGCAGACAGAGCAGCACACCTCAAATCTTAAGAATGCGTCGTCTCGCAAAACTTGCATCAGTTCAATCAACCGCTCCACAGTAGTAAATAACGTCAATTCACCACGCTGTACGAACACCCGCGACACCACCGCACCGGCTTCACTACTGATTTCGGCGAGCGCTTCGTCAAACCAGGAACCGTACGGTGGTTGCGCCTGCTGCGTCGGCTGCACTACCCGCTGCGGTTGCGGGAACCCGGACGCAGCCGCAATATCCTCCCAAATATCTTGAGTAAAGGTAGTTGACTGAGCAGCGCTCGCGGTAGCGGTACCGGATTTTGGGTTGGTCGGCGGCGGTTTAATATTCACTGCGACACCTGCTTACCAGCGGCGATGCGTTCACGCAGCTTGAACACAGCATCGATGAGTTGATCGGGACGCGGTGGGCAACCCGGAACGTAAATATCCACCGGTACCACATGATCGCAGCCCTGCACTAAAGCGTAGTTGTTAAAAATCCCACCGGAGCTAGCGCAGGCTCCCAGGGCAATCACCCATTTAGGTTCTGGCATTTGGTCGTACAACCGCCGCACAATCGGAGCCATCTTCTGACTCAACCGGCCGGATACGATCATCAAATCAGCCTGCCGGGGGCTTGCCCGGAGTATCTCTTGCCCCCATCTGGCAGCATCAACTCGCGGGCCGCCATAACTGAGCATCTCAATTGAGCAGCAGGCCAGCCCCATAGTAAGTGGCCACAAACTAGTTTTACGTAACCAGTTCGCAAGCTGGTCAACATTGCTCAACCAGAGACTGGGAGATTCGGCAACCATACGCACCTCTCAACTCCAATTCAGAGCGCCGCGGCGGTACACATATAAATAGACGACAAACATGGCAACCATGAACAGCGCCATCTCAATAGCAGCAAAAGCCCCCAGTTTGCCGAGCGCAACAGCCCAGGGATACAAAAAGACGATCTCAATATCAAACACGATAAAAAGCATCGCAACTACGTAGTATTTCACCGGAAAACGACCGCCGCCAACCGGAGGTTGCGTCGGTTGCACCCCACACTCGAACGAATCCATTTTGGCACGATTGTAACGACGTGGCCCCAGATGCAAGCTAATAAAGATAGTTGCAGCAACGAAAACTCCCGCCAGCGCAACCATCACAAAGAGCGGCACATAAGCATCCATATCATCTCCCCTGTCGTTCATTCGATTTAGCTAAACTGATCAATCAGGTGTCGCTAACCCGAACTACGCAAATGATCCTCTCTTGATTCGCACTCGCCCAAACCAAAAGCACAATATTACTTAACATTTCCTTAATCGAGCATAGCCGCTACCGTCTCATACATATACCCTCGCACTCAATCCGTCCCGTTCACGCACTCGGTACTACGCGTTCCAACCAAGCGATAAGTTGGTCAGCAAACGAACCGCCATGACGGTCATATAACCCGCCCAACATCTTGTTGACTAGGCACATCACAACATGATTCGGCAAACCAAATTGAATACAAACCCGTAGCACAGCCGGGTTGGCGATCAAGTGTGAAAACATCATTCCTAAGCGTTGCCCACCGCCGAACTCGGCGCGCAATCGCAACACATAATTAAATAACGCCTGCTCCGCCGCTTGAGTTCCAAATCCCAGTTTGTGCGCGCGTACCACAGCGGTAGCAGCTAGTATCCCAGATTCCAACGCCGCCCCCACACCCTCACCATTGAACGGGCTGACTAACCCGGCGGCATCGCCAGTTAACAGTAAACCCTGCCGATACGTCACCGGACGATGCAGCGCCATTGGCAGCAGCGCACCTCGCAACGACGATACTTGATGGACGGCATCCAACGTCCAGGCGGCCGGCAGTCGACTCGTCCACTCGGTGAATAGTTTGGAGTAATCGGTATTTCGGAAAGCGGTAGCCGTAGAGAGCATCCCCACTCCAACATTCACTTGTGAATCACCCAATGGGAACACCCAACCGTACCCCGGTAGTGGTTTTCCAGCAGTTCCGCCCAGTGCGACATGCAGTTCTAAGTAGTTGTCGGTGGCGCATGGGCTATCGAAATATGCCCGGTGCGCCACGCCTACTACCCGGCCAGGACGGCGATGCAGTCCGGCAGCGTTTGCCAACCGCGAAGCCGCACCATCGGCGGCTATCACCACTGGAGCGCTTAACTGGACTCCGTCGGTGGTAATTACACCAGTAATTCGGCCAGCTTTTACCAGTGGTTCCGCCACCGTCACCTCGGTGAGCAGTTCGGCACCGGCTGCGGCCGCATGTTGCAACAACAGTGCATCTAGCTCACGCCGCCGACAGGTGAAGCCGCGACACGGCAGTTCGTGCAGTTTTGGCCATGGGAACAGGTAGGCGTGGCCTTGATCGTCTCGGATGCGTAGCCCGTTAACGGCGTGCATACCGTTAGTTGGTACTGCAAGACGTTCCAAAGCTCGTACTGCGTGCGGCGTTAACCCATCGCCACAGGTTTTATCGCGTGGGAATAGCGCTTTATCAATTAGCACGGTCTCCAATCCGGCACGAGCGGCAGTAACTGCTGCCGCCGCACCCGCAGGTCCGGCACCGACCACCACCAGATCGGCTTGGCTGGACCGTGTCAACGTAATGTCTCCAGATGAGCCGCTAACCGACGAATCCCTTCACGTAACAGTTCCTCCTCCGGCAACGCCACCAGACGGAAGTGATCCGGGTGCGGCCAGTTAAAACCGGTGCCATGCCCTACCAGCAGTTTCTGCTTGCGCAACAGATCCAACGCCCACGCCTCGTCATCTGCAATTTCGTACACCGCATGATCGAGACGGGGGAAAAGATACAGCGCGGCTTTGGCAGGTACACAACTGATGCCCGGAATCTCGTTCAATAGTTCGGCAGCCAGTTGAAGTTGATCGTAAAGCCGCCCGCCGGGCTTCACTAGATCGTCAATTGATTGGTAACCACCAAGTGCCGTCTGGATGGCGTGTTGTGCGGGCACATTCGGGCACATCCGCATATTGGCTAGCAGTGTGAGACCTTCTAAAAACGACTCTGCTTTATGAAGCGGTCCGGTGACAACCACCCAACCGGCACGCCAACCGCAAGCCCGATACGCCTTTGAAAGCCCGGAAAATGTCAGGGTAAGCACGTCGGTTCCTGCCAAGGTGGCGGTATGCGTATGCGCACCGTGGTAGATGATTTTCTCATAAATCTCATCCGAAAATAGCACTAGATTATGTTCCCGAGCCATATCTATGATCGCCTGTAGATGCCCTGCGGGATATACCGCACCGGTGGGATTATTGGGGTTGATAATGACAATGGCGCGGGTGCGTTCCGTAATTTTGGAGCGCATGTCGGCTAAATCTGGAACCCAACCTGCTGTCTCGTCGCTGAGGTAATGCACCGCTACTCCGCCGGAAAGTGTGGTTTGTGCCGTCCACAACGGATAATCGGGGGCAGGTATCAGGATTTCGTCACCGGGGTTTATCATCGACTGCAACACCATTGAGATCAACTCTGAAACGCCGTTGCCGAGCCACACCTGATCTACATCCACAGCTAATCCGTGGCTCTGATAGTAGTTCATAACAGCGGTACGCGCCGAGAAGATGCCCCGCGAATCAGAGTACCCTTCGGCAGTAACCAAGTTCTCTACCAAAGAGCGCAGCATGGATTCTGGAGCTTGAAATCCGAAAGGTGCTAGGTTTCCGATGTTGAGCTTTAGAATGCGTTCCCCACGCGCCTCCATAGCCTGTGCTTCTACCATATTGGGGCCACGCACGTCGTAGCGCACTCCGCGTAACCGTTCCGCCTGGTCGTAGGTCGCCATATTTGTCTCCTTTTAGCCCAACTACATGAACTGTAATCCTACAAAACTTCGCGCGCCGCATTAGTCGCTCACCTAGTGGCAACCTCACATGCAATGCTTAAGTTGCATCGTTTTTGTTCCGGTACTTTCCGTAAAAACTATTCACACTTGAAATGTATCGAACGGGTAGCGAACGAACACTGCTTAGCGTAACTAGTCCAAACTAGCGCTCAAGAGATGTTAGGAACGGGTAACATGGCTGTGGATATCACACGGCGAAGGGGTGCATGGTGGTTGCCGAGAGGAGGCGGCCTTGGACACACCTTTTACATTGGGTCCTTACGCCGCTCGGAACTGCCCAGTTCGGGTACAAAATCGCTTCGACCCAACGATAACCCCGGTGGATGAACCACCCAGTGTCAGTTCTGCTGCCACAACAGCTCATCGAGCCGCAGTGTTGGACGATCTGGTGGCTCGCGCCACTGACAAGGGTTTTCAGATCGTCGATCTGCGTAAACTCAACTTTAGTGAGCGACTGACGGCCACTATCGCTGCGGTGAATGCCGACACGGACATCATCATCGCCCCAGAACTCCCACCAGATTGGGAGGGACACCGGGAAGGTAGTCCGGATATACTTAGCAGGCACGATGCCACAAGCGGCGGTACTGCCGGGTATCTGCCAGTACAAATCAAGCAACACCCGGTGCTTACCCAACGGCGGATACTGCAACCGATACAGCGAGTGAGTTACCTCTGTAGCCCGGTGTATGGCAAGTCGGTGCCCCTCGGCAGAACACATCAAGCTGAACAGATCGCCGCCGACCTCATCCAACTTGCCCACTATCACCAACAGTTAAAGGCGATAGGTTGGGCTACCAGTCGTCTCAGCATCGGCGGGCTTATCGGTAACGATCCGGTGCCAGCTAACTCTAACTCCGCTTGTGCGTTGCGTCATATTGCCTGGATTGATTTAGCGGCGCGCGCTATCCCCACACCTTCCAAAACTCACCCGGGCAAAAACTTGCTGCGTAGTCCGCTCACTCGCTACGACCATGAATTCGCATTCCGGGTGAAAGTAGCTCAAGCTGCGGCGCGCCGCACTGATAGCGATATGCCGCCAACTGTGCGTCCAATCCACACCGCCGAATGTTCTCACTGCCCATGGTGGCATGTCTGTTCGTTACAACTTGACCCCAGCGATTTGTCATTGGCGATAGACAAATCCCCGCTGGACATTAAAGAGATTCGGGCTTTGCGTTCACTCAATGTACTTTCAGTAACCGACTTAGCTACCAGCGATATGAATACCCTGTTGAGCGATTATCTGCCCCAAGTGTCACATCGACATGATGCCAATCAGCGGTTACTACTAGCGCGTCATCGCGCCGAAATGCTCACCTCTGGAGTCGTGTTGCTTCGTACCACCACCGACCCATTGTCATTACCCCGCGCTGCGTTGGAGATTGATTTCGATATTGAAACTAACCGTCGTGACCAGGTATATCTGTGGGGCTTCCTACTCAGCACACCCGGTAGCGACAAGCCGTCTGAGTATCATTCATTCGCGCGCTTCACTCCTATGAACGCGACAATGGAAAATGATCTGGCAACCGAAGCGCTGGAGTGGTTGCTGCAACTGCTACAAGCGCATCCGGAAGCCGTCGTCTATCACTACGGTGATTATGAGCTTCGGCAAATCAGTCATTTTGACTATCTAGTGGCCGCTAAACAATTGATTTCAATGCGCAACCAATTTTATGATCTTTTTCATCTAGTACGGCAGCATTACTTCGGAGTGCATGGCATCGGTCTTAAACAGGTGGCGCGCCATGGTGCCGGTTTTCAATGGCGTGACGACTCACCTAGCGGCTTGGCATCACAAGCTTGGTTTGAAGATGCTGTTGGAAGCGCTGACGCGCAGGTACGCGCCGCGATGCGACGACGATTGCTTGCTTACAATGAAGATGACACTCAAGCCACTAAAGCGCTTCGAGAGTGGTTGTCCGCTGGTGGGGTAGTACCAGCGCGCCTCGCAGATACGGTGTCTGGGGGTCGTACCTGCGAGGCGGCTAGTACCACTATAGCAAAAAATACGCGAAAGCAACTATTTATGAAATAAACAAAATAATAACTAAATGATTGTTTGTTTTGAAGCAGCAGTTCGACGACAACTTCGCTAATCACATAGGTTGATATTTGCTCTTCGTACTCCTACGAGAGCAGTACTGTTGACGGTTGGAGCGCGGTTTTGATGCTTTTGTCCAGGCAACAATCGCGCACAGACACTTTACTTTTGGTCAATGCTGCAGCTACTCCTTAACGAAGTGCTAGCATTCCGTACATGCGTTTCTCAGGTTCAGTAGCACCAGCTATTACGGTGCATTGCTTGGGGTGTTGTTGTCGCTAAAGTGCGTGTGAGCTTCGGGGAAACTTCTGCTTGATCGCTAACGATCCGCAGTTCTTAACCGGTGCAGCACATGCGATAGGTCAAAACAATTCAATGTTCCGCCTGCGATAACCTAAGGATTTTTCTAATGAACACCACCCCACCGCTTACCACCAACACCGATACCAATACCAACACCACCACCCCGCTTACCACCACCTCACCGGATACCGCACCCACAGCAAACCGGAGCAACACATTCGCACTAGTGCTCACCATCGTCGTCATTGAGTTTGTCTCTGGGTTCACACAAGGGTTCTATGAACCGCTGATTCCAAAGTTCGGCGAAACATTAGGCGTGGACGCTTCCGGGCTCACGCTGTTTAACATCATCCCTACCGCAGTGGCTGCGCTATTCGTGCCGGTACTAACCCGATTGGGAGATATAAAAGGTTATCGCGTCGTGTTGCGTGCAGTGATCAGTATGGTTTTCGTTGCCACGCTCATCATCTGGGCAGGTGTGGCGGCCGGATCGTGGTCTTTGGTGTTGCTAGGACGACTGCTAAATGGCCCTATTGCGGTGTGGCTGCCGCTACATATCGCATTGGTACACGCCAAAACTAACGGTAAGCAGGCAACCTCGGCGGTATCTGCCATTATCGCCACGCTCACAGTGGGCACAGTTGCCGGCACCGCGTCGTCGGGATTCATCTTCCGAGCGTTCGGCGCGCTGGCACAGACTGTGCCAGTGGTGCCCGCCTTGATTGCGGTGGCTGTACTGCTGGTGTTCATTGTGATGCCAGAGTTCGTTTCGGGTGCCGACCCCTACATCGATATAAAAGGATTTGCGTTACTCGGCTTGGTGATGTTCTTAACTATCATCGGGTTTGTTGAAGTGGTTGAGGGGGGCGTTAACTCCGGCATTGGAGCTGTGGCTCTCGTCGCCGCAGGGTTGGTGGCAGCGGTGTGGTATCGCTATGAGAAACACACCGAACACCCAGCCATTGACGTGCGAGTGTTGTTCTCCCGAGAACTCGGCCCTCTTTATCTGTCGGCTATCGCATACGGCGCGGTTTTCTACGGATTTCTAGCACCACTGGCCACTTTCCTCTCCAACGACGACTACGGTTACGGATACCAACCGGAGGCGATCTCTATTGCCCAGACGCTTACGCTGGTCGCTACCGTAATCGCTGCGTTGTTACTGCCGGTGATGATTGGAAAATTGGGCGCTAAACTGGGGTTGATTAGCGGATTTGTGGCAGCAGTTATCGGTTTTGTGCTCTGGACTGAGTTGACCAACTCGATATTAAAACTGGGTTTATTTATCGTGCTAGTTGGTTTAGGGTTCGGGGTGATCGGCGCTGCCATACCAGTGATCATTCCGCAGCGCGCGCCAATCGGCACGCATGGCATAGCCACCGGGCTTTTCAATTCGGCGCAAACCTTGGGTGGCGCACTCGGTGGCGGACTGTTCCTATCGCTATTACGGGTTGGGGCGACGGAATCCGGCGAGATCACCGCTAAAGGATACGACGTTGTCTGGCTGACTAGCGCGGGCATCCTCGCTCTGGGTTTGCTTGTAGTGGTGCGATTACTGAGCCGGGAGCGCCGTTCAACCGAACAAAACGTGAAAAACAATGTGGATTCGGAAAGGATCGAATTATGAGTAGTCATAAAGTAGCTGTAATCGGCGCCGGGTCAGCCGGAACATTAGCCGCAGTTCGACTCCGGCAACTGCTAAATGATGCCGTACAAATTACGGTGTATGAACGCGGTTCGCAGGCAGGTGGTAGAGCTTGGGACGTAGATTTTGCCGGCACCACTATTGAAATTGGCGGCACAGTGCTGCACTCCACGGGTCGGCACACTATGGATTTGATGAAGCTAACCGGTGCCGAAGAAGGACATTACACTTCCGGTATCTCCGGTGATGACAAAACTTTTTGGTTCTGGACCGACAAGGGGTTCGTCGTGAAAACTGGCGACTCGTTACCGTCTATGGCGCTTGGGATTGTGAAACATGTCGGGCCGTTCTCAGCGCTTCGGGTTACCATGTCGGTACAAAAAGTGGCGAAGAAGTGGACGGGAATCTACGCATTACAAGACGCTGGCCAAACTTTCGACACCCCGCAGCAGATGTTAAGTGCATTGGGGCTTAACGCCGAGACTGGCGTGTCTGTGCGCGATGAACTGCATAACCATCATGTGAATAGCCGCATGATTGACGATGTAGTAGTGCCGATTGTCCATAACATGTACAACCAGGGTGGTGAACTAAACTCGCTAGCCGGACAAGTTGGTTTAGCGGGCGCAGGTTTAGCTGGTGGCTATCTATTCAGCGTCAAAGGCGGAAACAGAACATTGTTTAGCCAGGCGCTAGCCAAGATCGAAGCTGACGTGCAGTTGAACACCGCAGTGACACGCATTGCCGGTGCCACTAACTCCGATGGTGGGCTGACTTGGACTCTAACCACATCGAGCGGTTCGTCCCAGTTTGATGCCGTGGTGCTAGCGGCTCCATTAGCGTTAGCCGATTTAGAGCTAACTCTTGACGGCACACCGTTAAGCGTTAGCGTTTATCCTTACCAGCAGGTGAATACGACGCTGGTAGTGGGGGAACTTGCACCGGAATACTTCGGGCTACCCGCCGGGGCTAAACTACCTGGGAACTTTTTCGTTGCCGATTCCGCCAAACAACCGTTCAAATCTCTTGGCATCACCGGATTTTCACCTGTCTATCAGCAGCGCATCTACAAAATATTCTCCGCTGAACGGAAGATGAGCGACGAACTACTTGCGCGCATTTTCTCTTCGGTGAGCGCGGTGCATCGCCATGTGTGGCGCGGAGCCTACCCAGTGTTGCCCGCAGGGATCGACCATGTGCCGTTTATATTAGCACCGGGCTTAACTTATGGCTGCGCCTTTGAAACTGCCGCCGGAGCAGTTGAAGTCGAAGCGGTAGGCGGGTATAACGCCGGTTCATTAGCTGCGAATGCCCTACGTCTTAAATGAACGCCGTAAAGTGGACGACGGAGATCGTGGCCCAGACCTAAAGAAGACGACGCTGGGGATATATCCGTCTCCTATTTCCCCGTCATTGCGAGGAGCGCAAGCGACGAAGCAATCCAGAAAAGGATAACAACCTGAACAAAAAGGTTTTCGTTCAACGGACATGGATTGAAAAGTTTCGTATAAATGACGCTCGACAACTAGATTGCTTCGCATCCTGCGGTCGCCCGCAATGACGAGCGATACGTAACTGGGACTAGTGACGACATTGCATGTCTTATTTTGGATGTGTCACGATTAAATTACTCACCCTACTTAGTTTTCTTCATCAACATAGGAGATGCGGTATTCGGATGCTACTGCTGTAGGTAACAATTCCAGTTTCCCCGTCATTGCGAGGAGCGCAAGCGACGAAGCAATCCAGAAAAGGATAACAACCTGAACAAAAAGGTTTTCGTTCAACGGACATGGATTGAAAAGTTTCGTATAAATGACGCTCTACAACTAGATTGCTTCGCATCCTGCGGTCGCCCGCAATGACGAGCGATACGTAATCGCGTGATGTATAACATCACTTTGGATAACTCTGATTTGAGTTCGAGGTTTATACCACTACAACCACTTCCGCACTAAAAAAGGAAGCTCGGATCCTAGACTTAAAGAAGACGACGCTGGGGATATATCCGTCTCCCACCAACTTGCAGCTGCAAAATGGCGTGAATTCTAAACGTCACTTTGGCACGAATTTTCTAGCTCAGGGCATCAGCTAGGCAGCAAAGCTTAGACACCGCTAGACTGTGTGGCAGGGCTGTCCGTGCGGCGTTACCCCGCCCAACTCCCCCAGGGTCGAAAGACAGCAAGGGTAAGTGGGCTATGTCGGGTGCGCGGGCAGCCCCTTTACGTTGTACTTATTGGGATGTGCCGGAAAAGCCGATAAAACCAGAGGGAATCTCGCACGAGCAGCGTAAGCCGTCTAGACTTCAAAATTGATAGCAAAACGAGAGAAGGTGCCAGCGTGGCAACCAAGTTGAAAGAACCGGAACTGGGCGAGCTTTGGCCAAAGGTGTTGGGACATGGGCCAAAATTGGCTTTTAATGACGGCCAAATCAGTATCCGACTGAGTTCACACGAAAACCACTACACCGTGGGTCAGGAGGAAGGTCAGGCGGCGCTTTTCGTCACCTACACCACCCAAATTACCGCCGATTCTCGCGATGCTCTCACCATGGCGGGACGACAAGTTATCGGTTGGATGCTACTGGATTCCACGGGGCAACTGCTAGCTCGACTGGCGAGCGATGACGAAGTGGTTTATGAACGCAGCAAGATTGAAGCTTTCGCCCAGTTGGCTGGCGTGAAGATCAAGGACTGGGGCGAAGTGCCGGTCAGCCGTATCGATAAACTGCTGGCTCCCACCGACGGTAAAGGTGTCACTCGGCAACGCATCAGTCGTCGGGAATGGATAATCGCGATCGCGGTCGCCGGAGGTATTCTGTTCTCTTGGCCGTTCGCCTCTCAAATCACTTTCGACAGTGAGCGACAACGGGCATTGGTGATATTCCTGCTCGGTGTCGGCGGTTTCCTCTTCGCCGGCATCGGGTTAGCACTAGGACGATTTGCGGCAAAGTTGTCACCTCTACCGCTATATGTGGTGTGCGGAGTGTCGGCTGCCGGATTCGCCGTCGCCTCATTCTACGTACAGCTAGCTAACCTCACCGTCTGGAAATTGACACCCAATCAGACAGGCGCTTCACTGCTTGGCTTGGCTGCAGAACTCGTCGCTGTGGTGCTCTGGTCGCAGATTCAACGCGGAGGCATCGAAGCTGACAAACAACGTTCTCGACTCGACTTGCGCTAACATCGCGCTAGTTCAGATGCGAGATGCACATTGCTGTACAGCACCACACAGCTAACCCTTACAACAAGCATCCGTGGTAAAGCTCTCCGTCAAACGACGGATTCGTAAAAGTAGGTTTGTGATGATTTTAAGGGTATGTAAGTTCGCTGCGCGGAGGTGATGCACTGCCGCTTCTCCCCGGGACACACTATCGCACAAACTCGCTACACGCGCGGGGGATGATCATGCTCCTCGCAGTGACGGGGAAACTTAATACGAAACTCGCTACACGCGCGGGGGATGATTTCGCGGTCAAAACCCGCCACCACCGGATCGCAACACTGCTATGGCACGCTGACACTGGTCTTGATGCATCAGTGGATTCCTATGTCAACCTTGCAGACAGGACGGCAAAGCGTCCCTACTGCTCACGCGGTTACCACCTAGCCGACACACTACCCGCGGGAGGGTTGACGCTACCCGGCGCATACGAAATGCTGAAAACGTTACCCGAGTTCGCAAGAGCAACAGAGTGCTAGACAGCGAGTTGTTGCGCGCGGGCGCGCGACACTCCGAGCACGGTAGCGGTATCGGCGAGCGACAGTCCCTTGTCGCGCAACTCTTTGACCGCTGCGCGCATACGTGCTGAGGCTTCTAGGACGGCTGTTTGGGCGGCGCTACTCGATGCTTTCGCATCGTATGCGCTAGCTAGGCTCGACCCCAACTCGGGTATCACGTCGATCACCCAATCGCTGTGTTCTATCTCGGGGTGTGTCGTGTCTAGATAATCGCGTACCTGCTGTACGGCTCCGGCGAGCGTGCGTGACTGGGTAGCAGCGTCGCAGTCACCGTCGTCAAAAGTGAGTTCCCAGCCGCCGCTCCACCTGGTAGCGCAAACTTTCAAAGTGGTCATTTTGTCTCCTTGGCTTCTTTGAGTGCTCGTAGCGCCGCTTTAGTGACGGCGGCTGAGCATTCGATTTTATGCGTGATCGTCACGCTGACACCGTTCCGATGCGCCCACACTTCATGATCGCCCCTGCCTTGGCGTAGCTCGAAGCCTGCCATTTTGAGCAAACGGGCTAGATTGCGGTATTTCATCGGCTTTGTCACACCTTAACTGTATACCCCACTATACGATAGTGTCAAGTGGATATGCACAAAATGAAAAGAAACAGAAATGTTAGAACCAACACCAGAACCCACGCCCGACCTCGCGCCAGAAGAAAAGGCATGAACGGCTTGGAAAGAGAAATAGAAAAATGAGCATCAAATATGCAACCGATGACAGTGTGCCCCTGGGCGAAGATACGCATCCCAGCGGCCTTAACGATTCCCTTACCCATAACGTCGGCAAGACCGCGTTCACGGTCGGCGGCACCAGCTACGGTACGCAATGCACCGCCGCCGTCTACGCGATAGAACGTGCCGGGTACGGCATCACCCAAAGATACCCGAATGCTAAAACTGACCCATAAGCGCCGTCATTCACGCCTACTACAACCTAGTACCGAACGCTCAAACTACGCGCAGATGATTTTTGAATGACACGCAACCACCAGCAACGCACCTACTCAAGCTACGCGCGCGGGGATGATCTATCACAGCAGGGTTACTTTTGCGGGTAGCTCTAACTCAAGCTACGCGCGCGGGGATGATCTGGATGTCGCTTTTTCAGCAAAACTACCCTGTGACGTAAACTCGCTGCACGCGCGGGGTAATGAGGGAAGTTACCTCATAGGGAATAGTTCCCATTAACTCCGCCAATTCGGCGGCATCGATACTCTCATCACCAGAACATCCCAACCACACCACGTCATCGCCTACTGATACCGATGGTTTTTCTGAGCCAAGGTCAAGCATCGTCTGATCCATGCAGACGCGCCCCACTACCGGATATGACCTACCGTTAATTAACATGCGGCCTCGGTTGGAGTTAAGCCGTGAGAATCCGTCGGCATACCCCACTGGAACGGTGGCGATCCAACTATCGTTGGGAGCTTCCCAGGTGCGACCATATCCCACTGTGTCGCCAGCACGCACCTGCTTTATAAACGACACTTTGCTGTAGAGCGTCATAACCGGCAGCAGATCAACGCTACGGGGAGTTAGCGGATCAGGATAGTAGCCGTAGGCCATGATTCCGGGACGCACTAAAGTAAGCCCCTCCAAGGAGTGCCCGAGCACTGCTGCCGAGTTGGAGGCGTGTACCAGTGCTAACGGCTCCAATCCGGCGGCGGCGCGCACTCGCTGAATCGAATCAACGGCATTGCGGAAAGTTCGCAGTTGGCAGATAGTGAAACTATCGCCATCGGGGTGATCACTGATCGGAAGATGCGTGAAAACGCCTTCAAAAAACAGGTTAGGGTCGTCTGAGAGACGTTGCGCTAGTTTGATGGCGTGTTCCGGGTAACAACCGATACGACGCATCCCAGTATCGACAGCGAGTTGTACTGTTGCGGCCAACTCCAGTTCGCCAGCAACCGCGCTAGCTTCGGTGATCGTTGTCTCGTCAGCTACTGTGAGCGAAATGTCATTGTTGATAGCATCAAGCAACTCATCGGGGAACGAGGGGGTGAACTTCAGAATGGGCAGCTTTACTCCGATAGCACGCAGTTCGATGCCTTCCGGTACTGTCGCCACTCCAAGCCAATCGGCGAGTTTTTCTTCCTCCACGAAACGCGCCACTTCTTTAGCCCCATGCCCATAAGCATCAGCTTTGAGCGCGAGCATAATTTTGCGTTCGCCAACTCGCTCGCGGATTCCTGCGAGGTTATGTTTCAAATTGCGCAAATTAATTCGCGCATATGTCTTGTACAGCATGAGCCAACCAATTATAACCCGCATAACTTATAGGTTGATTCGATAATGAATCACGAACTAAATGTCGTGCGTCTTAGATTTATTTCTAACCGGTTGAAGTCACGCTGACAAGGCACAAAGATAGCGCCGACGCAGAATCGTCAACCTACCTACAACACAAGAACAACGAATCCCAAACCTTTCTCTTAAGCTGAATACAACCCGACGGAAGAGACAAGAGAACTAACACCGCACCCAAGGACTACCCTTATCAAACACGACGCAACACTGAGCACTAGCGCGAGCAAACCAGAGCGCCCCCAGCAACAACCAGAACGCTACTGCCAAATACGCCAGCAAGTTCAACCCGGCGGGGGGGGCAACTGTAGCAACCGCCAGCGCGCCGAGTACCAAAGCGACATTATTGATGATGTCATACAGCATGAATATTCGTCCACGATAGGTATCGGAGATATGCGCTTGGGTGAGCGTGTCGGTGTAAACCTTGACGCACTGCACACAGACACCATTAGCAAAAGCTGCGGCGACTAGCGCTGGACGCAACAGTATGGAACCTGGAACCAACTGGACAATAGCGCTAAGCGCCAACATCGCCAGCATGGAGTTACGCACTTTAAGTTTGGCGGCCACCACCGGTGCTACTACGCCACTGAGAGCGAACCCCACGCCAGAGGCGATGAACCATGTTCCCATGTCGGCGATCGCGTTCCCTATATCGGCGACCTGATGGAAAGTGTTGCGGTATGCCAAAATGGTGAGCGTCATCAGCGCCCCATACCCGGTGCGTTCGATAGCAACGGCGATAAGCCCCTGAACCACGACGCGGCGCGTTTTCAAGTAGCTCAGCGCATCGACTATGTTCGACCAAACGCCTTTCAAAGTGGACGGCGTGGCTGGCGATGTGTTTGTAATAGGAACGCGCACCGGCCCTAGTTCGTCTCGCTCGATTCGCGTCAGCAATATCACAGATACTGCGAAAGTTAGCGCAGCCAAGCCGGAAATGATTGCGTCACTGGCATGTAACGGCAGTAGATCGTCAAAAAATATTCGAATGGCTCCAGCGATGCTGCCAGCGATCACTAAAGTGCTGGGGCCGATCATTGGCATAAGCGCGCAGGCGTGCAGGTATTCGTCTTCATCAACTGTAGCGGCCAACCCGGCCGCTAATCCGGCAAGTACGAATCGGTTGAGACTCATCACGAGTAACAACAGAATATAGACAATAATTGGCTCAGCTGCTGGATCGGAGCTGTTGAGTAGTTGCCAAGTGACAGCAGCACACAAGATCGTGCGGATTACATCAGTGATGATTGCACAGCGTTGACGCGACCAATGATCAAGCAATGGGGCTACAAATGGTGCAATGAGTGAAAATGGCAGATAGTTGATCGCCAGTACTGCCACGATTGCCCAGCCATCCGGCTGATGCTGTGGGCTGAACAACGCATAGGACAACATGGCGACTTGCATAAATCCATCGCCAAGCTGAGTGACGACGCGCACTCCGAGCAGACGACGAAACACTCGGTGGCGAAGTAACGCTCGCAGTATGCGCAATAATTCCATTAATATCTCCCGATGATTGGCTTTCACTCTAGCGCCACATTGTGGTCACCATTTTTGAACTATCACAACTTGGCACCTGAAATGAGTAGACTGAGGACATGAAGAAGATATTGCTCCTCGCCTTTGCACTCTTTGCACTGTTTATTGGTTTTGCAGCAGTGCGAGCCAAGCTAGATGCTGATGCTGAAGCCAAGTTGTGGGCTGAGGCAACTGATTCCGTAGTTTAGTTACTTTCGTTTAGACTGCGCCGCCTGCGCTAAGTGCCATGTATTTGGTGCTTTTCGTGAGGTGGCGTTGTCGTTTTTAGGTAGCAGCAACATCGGTTACTAATGTGACGTTTACGTGTCTGTTTTCGGCACCATTACCGTTTTCGGACAACATTTACCCCGATTTGGACAACACATTTCTTAAATTAACAACACATTGTGCTGTTTAAACAACACTTTCGGCCGCATTTAGAGTTCAATATGGAAGTTATGGAATATAAAGAAGAAACTTCAAACCAAACCAAACCATGCACTACCATTCAAAATTATGATGTGGTAGGCAATTACAGTTGTCTTGACGACAGCGAAATGGAATGCATAATTGCGCAGCTAAAAGCAGGAGATGATGCTCTTGCGTTGAAGTTGCTAACGGCAGCGCAAGCTGGTGAACAAAAAGCCGGCGAGCTTGTACTGCAAGCTTTAATGCCGCGTCTCGCTTGGCAAAAGCGGCGTGACTACGCGCATACGCTTGCGGATTATCAATCGGCTGCTTGGATCCGGATTATGCAGCATCCAGTGCTGCACCGACGCAATCGAGTACTAGTGAATATCGCTCTTGATTCGCTAAAAATGTTGTCACGCGAGTTGGCACGAGCAGCGCGTGAAGTGCCGGTAGCAGAAGTTCCAGAGCCGCGTTACCAAAACCTAGACGGACAAGAGGAATCTTTAGCGAAACAGATCATTGATTTGGCAGCACGGAAACATCTGGTGCCTGCGGCTGCGATCCCTGCGCTACGCTACATATACATCATAGGACTTACGTCTACGGCTGCCGCCGAACTTCTTGACATGAGTCCCAGTATGGTGCGTTATTACTGTTCAGCCGCTATTAAACGTTTGCGAATTTATCGTCAAGAACTTCTGGGCTTTGAATAACGTATTAAGCGCTATTTGACGTAACAGTGTGGTTTACGTCAATTTGTACGACTAAACGATGCCATGCATCCCTTGCATATCGCTGAGTTTTGCGTAGGCGACCCGATTTCAATTTAGAAGCGCAACACCTATCCTGTGGTGTGTTATAGCATCACGGGAAGGGGTTGCGCTACGGGTCGATTGTATGTTCATTTGGGGTTGGATGAGCGGATCGAGCTTGAGAAAGGGTTGGAGTGTGGTGAATCGTTGCGGCGGATTGCGGTTAGGTTGGATCGTTCGGCTTCTACGGTCTCCAGGAAAGTTCGGCTTGGCTTCCTATAAACGAGTCCGCAGCATATCGTTCGTATCGTTCATCAAGGTTCACTGAGTCGTGGCTGGATGCCTGTTATGCTGCCGAACCTTCTCAAAGACGAACCGATACCCGTACTGCCCGCTCGCATCAACCACGGTTGTTCACCCAAAACCCGGTAGTGGCGTACGTCACTGATCGGTTACGTCAAGGCTGGTCACCAATGATGACCGCTGGACGGGGAACACGTGATGGTACCCGTATCTCGCATGAGTCGATCTACGAATGGATATATGCTCCCTCTCAGGTCACTCAGCAGCGTTGGCAGTATCTGGTCAGGGGACACAAGAAACGTCGCCACAAGCACGGACGGCATGTTCATGCTAGCCACATACCGTTTAGAGTGTCCATTCATGAGCGTCCTGCCGTGATTGATCAACGTAGCAAGTTCGGGCATTGGAAAAGCGACACAGTACTCGGATCAAAAACGGAACACGACGGTATTCATACTGAAGTTGAGAGAACCAACAGATACCTGATAGTTCACAAAATCCCTGACCTCACGGCCACAACAACAGCCACCACCCAGTTAACCATGTTCGCTAGGTTACCCGCCCATGCTGTGCTTTCTGTCACACTCGACAACGGTGCAGAAAACCACAAACATCATCTACTCAACCAGTTAGCAATACCCGTGTTCTTCACTGACCCCTACAGTGCATGACAATGTGGCAGCAATGAACATCCCAACGGGATACCACGCCGCCACCAACACATAAAGCACCAACCTCACAACATCAATCGACCAAGAACTCACCAACATCGTAGAAAAGATCAACGATCGCCCCCTCAAATGCCTCAACTGGGCAACACCCACAGAAGCCCTCCACCAACAACTACAATCAACCCAACACACCAATGTTGCACTTCCGAATTGAACACGGCCGGGGATGCTGATATCCGAATTGCATACTACGATGGATACTGTTCTTCGTATGAAGTAGCAATACGGCGGACACATGGCGAGATCGCATAGTGGACTAGTGCAGCCGCCTTGAAAGCGGCCGAGGGTAAAACCTCCCAGGGTTCGAATCCCTGTCTCGCCGCTTTTGTTATGCCCTTTTTACGCTCAAATAACCCCTAACCAGAGGGGCTATAATGGTCTCAAATGGACTAGAATAATCAATCTAATAACAATCTAATAACAAGGATTTACCTTATTTTGTTATTAGAATCTGACGACATTAGGGGGCAACCATAAATAAAGGAAAAGGGAAGAGATCGGGGGCTTCAGAATGGGGGCAACTCAACGCACGTAATAACAAGTACTACCCGGCCTATTTTGTGAACGGTGTGAAGTACAGGTCTGTGACGAGTTTCTCAACTAAACAAGATGCGCAGGCTTGGCTAAGAAACGAAAAGAAATATCTAGACAGCATGGCGGCCGAGCATCGCATGAGTGAATGGGGAAGCCCAGCCGAGCGGCACCAGAAAGACACCACCAGACGAAACCTCACACTAGCGATATACGCAGCGCGCTACATTGAGAACAAGGAACGCACGAAAGCCTGGAGGGCTTCTACTTATGTGGATAGTGTGAGGATAATCAGACGTAGGATAATGCCGGTTTTGGGGAAGTGGCCTATGGCCAGTATCACCCGGGAACATGTGGCGAACTGGTGGCACGGATTGGACACCTCTACGGAACGCACTAACCACAAGGCCTATCAACTGTTACATAACATGTTTGAGGAAGCAATATATGAGGGGTTACTAGAGAAGAACCCTTGTCAATTAAAAGGGGCGAGTAAGCCATCTAACCACCGTGATATTAAGCCGTTGACACCGGAACAAGTGGCGGTGATAGCTGATGCCATGCCCGTCGGTTGGGGGTTGATAGTTAAGCTTGGTGCGTGGTGTGCGTTGCGGTCGGGTGAGATATTGGAATTGCGACGGAAAGACATCGATTTCGATGAGTGTATTATTCGTATCACGCGGCAAGTATTCGCAGCCCCGGACGGTAGCCGCGTGGTTGGTGCACCTAAAACTAACGCCGGTGTGCGTAGCGTGCACATACCGGAAACGCTCAAAGATTCAATTAAGGCCGGTTTGCGTACTGCGCAACTGGGAGCCGATGGGTTGCTGTTTTATCAGTTGAACGGGAAACAGTTAGCGCGACAGACTTTAAGTCGCGTTTTTCAACAGGCGTGCGCTAAGGCCGGTGTTAGCGGTTACCACTTCCACGACCTTAGACACACGGGATTAACGTATCTCGCTGCTATGGGAGCCACTGTAAAAGAGTTACAGGCGGTAGCTGGTCATACTACTTCAAGTGTTGCTATGCGTTATCAACATGTCGCGGGGGAACACCTGGCAGGAGTGTTAGCGAAGTTCGATACTGAGATTGTTGCGCGTGCGCAATAAAAATAAAGGAGGAGGTCGAGTTATGGCTGAGAACACAACTAAGGAAATACCGTCACCTAAAACGATAGCTAATCTGGTGAAAGATAGCGTAAATATAGCGGATGTAGGTAAAGCGGTGGACGCATTGTTAAGAAAAAAGGGTTTGGGGTTCACTGAGGGGCTACCGGGGTCAAGTCTAGAGTTTGTTGCCATGTTATGTATTGAGTTGACTACGCAGAAAGATAAAGCAACCCGCGAAGCGAAGATAGCGGCCGAAGCGCAGGAAACAAAAGCAAAGGCCGTAAAAGACCTAGCAGAAAAAGAAGCCGAAATAGCTAAGTTGGAGTCTTTTAAGGTTGGATATGTTGAACTTGAAAAAAAAGTGAAGTTGTTGGAGGAGCAAATAAGGGAATTAAATAAAGTAGCAACATTAGAAGAGAATGTAGCCCAGCTATCGGCAGAAAATGAGCAACTGCGCACACAACTTCATGTACAAGATGAAGAGCCGGATGTGTCAGATTGGCCACCCAACGTAAAAAGAGAAATAGATGAATTAGAAGAGAAAGTTAAAGTAAAAAAGCGCATAGAAGCAATTGATAAAAAAAATGAAGAACTACTAACAAGCGGATGCGTACTGTCAGAATCAAAATATCGGGGCATCGTAGTGGAAAGATTCAAGCGCGTAATGCAAAGTGCTTTGTCGGCAGGTATAGACATTGATGACATTAAAAGTTATTTTATGGCGCAAGGATGGGGGATAGACATGGGAAGTCACATACGTGAAATCCCCATAGAATGCGAAATGCTAGCACTCATTGAAAGTATAGAAAATCGCCAACCTGACGGGCTTTATATTAGTATCCCCGACCAATATTGGTCACATTCAACTACCCATATACAGGGCAACCAAGGTGTTCCTATTTAATAAATCGACTAAATGATACTAAGTCTGGTATGGTCTGTAGTGTCAAGGGATGGGCTACGGCTAACTTGATGAATCCTGGTTGATTCGCCAAAATGGCATCACGTAGCACCCTGCGAGTTGAGTTAGTGGCTACGCAAATCTAACTTGATGAATCCTGGTTGATTCGCCAAAATGGCGCGTTAGCGTAGTGCCCGGCATGTCTGTATGACTAATAGGCCGGGGGTTCCCTGGTGGAAGTTATCCAAATCTTTTAACGCACCCATTTTTTAGGGTTGCGCCTATTCATCAAGGGATGAGACCTCTAATGAAAAAAATATCTATGCCGGTGGAAGCGGCAGCATCTTCACAAATATCGCCAGTTAATCAGGCTTTTCTTACTATTCAATCTGCAACAAAATACACTGACCTATCTGTAAAAACTCTTCGGCGAGCTATCGCTAACCGTGAACTTAAAGCACACACGGTTTGCCGTCGTCTACTACTCAAAGTGTCTGATATTGATGCTTGGGTAACTCGCGACACGATGGGGAACTAGGTAACACTATGAATAGCGAAACAAACCCGGCCAATATTTTAACAATTGGCCGGGCAAAAGATAGTACCACCAGTATAGTGTCTGAGAGTGCTTTTGAGCGAATCTTGAACGTTTTGTATGCCAATGGGTGCACAGTGAAACAAGGTGGGTCGGGTACTGAAACCGTGGCTACTTGTCCTGCGCATGATGATAAAAATCCGTCTTTGAGTGTTGGTTACAATAACGGTCGGGTTTTACTTTATTGTCATGCTGGTTGTCATATAGATGCAATATTGGGCGCATTGGGGTTAGCTTTTTCTGACCTTTTCGATGAGCCTAATGGTGCGCTCAATATCTTCTATGATTACCGCGATTCTAGCGGCGAGTATGTTAAAACGAAGATACGTAAACCCGGTAAAAAGTTCATACAAACAGGCGACACGAAACGAGCATTGCTTTACCGTCTGCCGGAAGTCATTACCGCTGTACAGGCCGAGCAGATGATTTTTCTGGTAGAGGGTGAAAAGGATGTTGAAACGTTACTCGCGTTGGGAGTGTGTGCCACTACGAGCGGTAGCGCTACCTCAATCCCAAAATGCGACCTATCACCTTTACATGATGCGCAAGTCATAGCGGTAGTAGATAGAGACCCGGCGGGCGATAGTTGGGCGCAAGATGTGTATCGGGCGTTACATGGTAAGTCGCGCTCATTGGAGTTCAAGCAGGCGGTTAGTGGTAAAGATGTCTCTGACCATATCGCCGCCGGATACCTAATAGGGCAGTTAGCCGAGTATGAAAAAGTAGACGATTTAATTTCTGATATTGGGCGTACTCGGTGGCAAAACATATCAGAGTCGCCCCCTCCTCAGTCTATTGATTGGTTGGCCGTTAACTGGCTACCTGCGTCTACTGTGAGTGTGCTTGTGGGTGAGGAGGGTATAGGTAAGTCGTTATGGTGGATATGGTTAGTGGCGGCACTCACGCGCGGCGCGGAGGTGAAACCGTTAGGGATACCTGCCGGACGGTGTAGGACTGTGGCGGTGGTGCTTACAGAAGATGACCAGTTGCGCGTCGTTAAACCGCGTCTACTTGCTGCCGGTGCCGATATTAAAAAAATATTTTGGTTAACATCGGGCGAGAATGAGCCACCTATAGACGTTGACTTAGCGCCAACGATGCTTAAAGATTTAACACCTAAACCCGATTTAGTGATAGTAGATGCTTGGCTGGACACGGTAGCGCCTGGGTTACGCTTACAGCAGCCACGCGATGCGCGGCTAGCGTTAGACCCGTGGAAGAGTGCATCTAGTTGTCTAGGGGCTGCTTCTTTGCTAGTTGCACATACTAATCGGCTCGGTTCTGATAACGCGCGTGATAACTATGGTGCGTCCGCTCAGTTACGAACCACAGCTAGAACAACGTTATATATGTTGCGGGAAGAATTAGGCGCAGTGGTTATAGGAGTCGATAAGTCGAATTATGGGATACAGCCAAACGCGCAACGGTACCGCATTGAGTCAACTTGTATAGAAGAAATTGATCAACCGGTACCCCGCATGGTTTGGGTAGAGGATACAGGGAAAAAAATAAATGAACTAGTGCACGAGTACGCCCAACAAAATAGAGAGAAAGCTCGCGATGAGAACCCGATAGATATTTGGCTGCGTAGCTATTTAGAAACACATGGCACCGTTTTACGTAGCGAAGTAATGCTAAAAGGTAAAGATGAGGGCTACTCAGAAAGTGCTATTAAACGCGCTTTTATGCGGTTGGGCGCTAAATATGACTACGTGAAAGAGTCGGGTAAACCTCCCGTTACTATGTGGTCATTGCCAG
>JAIRZI010000025.1 GCA_031267295.1 Propionibacteriaceae bacterium
GCTCCAAACCCTTCTCAATCTCAATCCGCTCATCCAAACCCAAATGAACATACACTTGACCCATAGCGCAACCCCTTCCAGTGATGCTTTGACACACCACAGGATAAGTGTTGCGCTTCTAAATTGAAACCGGGCGATTAAGATAGTTGCACGATGGTAACAACACTGCGCAAGGCTTGGCGCATACTCAGCGAAAAAGGCCCAAAGATATTTGCACGCCGGGTTAACGCCCGGCTTGCCGCCCTGGTTACTCGGGCAGTTCCCGCCACTGCTGTTATTGACGACCCCGAACGCGACGATGCAACCGCTACCCCCGTGCTGTTAATCAGCACACCCGGTTCGGAGTCACTCGCTCTAAACACTCCAGAAACCCCGCGACTCGCGGTACAACTACATGTGTATTTCAGCGACATCGCCGCCGAACTGTTGGATGCGCTGAATCACATCCCGTACCCGTATGACTGTTTCATCTCAACAGACAGCGATGCCAAAGCCAACACCATACAAGCCTTGTTTGCCAACTGTACAGCTAGGCAAGTACAGCTAGCTGTGTTGCCAAATCGCGGCCGCGACATCGCCCCGCTACTCACCCAACTTTCACCGGTAATTAACGATTACCGCTACATCGCACACGCACACACCAAGCGCTCAGTACACGTCGAATGGGGTGATGAATGGCGCCATTGGTTGCTAAACAACACTTTCGGGCAGGCAGATTACCTGCGTGCGTTACTCGCTCACTTTGAAGAACTGCCCGAATTGGGGATCATTATACCGGAAACTTTTCCCCGCATCCGAGCGCATCTGCTATGGGATCATACGCAAACCCAAGTGCGCCAACTACTAGATCGGCTCAACCTTCCCAACTTTGTGTCACTTCCCGGCATACCACTGTTCCCTGCTGGAGATTTCTTCTGGGCGCGCACAGCGGCAGTGCGTCCGCTTTTTGAGTTGCACCTTAGCGCCAACGATTTTGAACCGGAGGATGGACAGATCAGACTCACCCTAGCTCATGTCATTGAGCGCTCTTGGAAATACCTCGCTCAGGGTATGGGCTACGACTGTGCCGTACTACGAAATGCAAGCTCACCAGGCATTACGCCAGCTATGACCATCACTTGAGTAGACTGACCTATCAGCTAATAAAGAAATCGCGACGTAACAACTCTTGAGGAATCCCGTGCTGCAAAAAGAAAACCCGACAGCTTGCGCATCGGGCATTACCACGTCTGACACCGTAGCGATGCCATCAGGCAAACCTTATGTTAGCGTGTTCATCCCCACTTGGTTCGCAGGGAATGCGCTTCGGAAAACGCTCGATATGGTGACACAGCAACGCACCGATTTCCCGTTTGAAGTGTTGCTATTCGACACTTCCAGTTCAGACGAAACGCCGCGCATCATTGCACAGTATCGAGACAAATATCCGTTTGTGCGCACCAAAACCATCACTAAAGCACAGTTTGGACATGGTCGCACTCGGCAGTTGGCGGCGCTAGAAGCGCATGGCGAGATAGTCGCTTACCTCACTCAGGACGCAGTGCCGGCTGACGACCGGTGGCTTGCAGAGCTAGTAAAACCTTTCAGTGATTCGAAAGTGGCAGGCGTGGTGGGGCGGCAGTCACCCCGCCCAGATGCACCTCCAGTGCTGAAGTACGACATCGAGCGGACGTTCCGCTCCCTTGGCCCAGCTATCGGCATTATGTTGTATTCGCGCAACAGTAAACTTCCCCGTGCCGCCAACCCAGCGCTGTACTTCTATAGCGATGCCAACTCAGCCGCCCGCCGTTCCGTGTTACTAGGGGACGTACCTTATCGCGATATTGACTACGCAGAAGATCAAGCGTTTGGATACGACATTATTAGCGCCGGTTACACCAAGGCATACACCCCTTTCGCAACGGTAATTCACAGCAACGACATCACGTTACAGACGTTCCGCAAGCGTATTTTTGACGAGACGGTCGGACTACGCAAAGCCGGGATACCTGTGGAGCGTATCTCGCTGCCCAAACTGATTTATCGGGTGTTGCGGGGTTCGCTTAGCTGTGCTTACTACACAGCTATAGATCCCGGTTACTCTTTCGGAGATAAGCTGCGCTATATATTTACCAACCCGTTTTACCTGTTAGAAAAATGGGCGGGTGCCCGGCAGGGGGCGTTGGTTGATCTCAACGACATCGCCAACATAAAAGCCAATTCGCTAATGCATACCCAAGCCGTTGAACGGAAACATCAGCTAACCGGCTAAAGCACGTCGCACATACGCTACTGTGTCAGCGATACCGTTTGTCAGATTCACCTGGGGTGCCCAAGCAAACTCGCTACGGAAGCGGGCGGTATCAAGCACTGCGGACGGTACAAATGAAAGCGGCGTTGGCTGATATTTGACCACTGGTTCCGTCCCCACGGCAGCAGCGACCGCAGCCAGCACATCAAGTACCGATTCGCCCATACCGGAACCAACGTTGTACACCCCATGTTGCGGTTGCGCAGCCTCAACCACCGCTACGAACGCCGCCGCCACGTCGGAGATGTGAATGAAATCTCGCACCATTGAGCCATCGCCATAAACCAGCACCGGAAACCCCTGCAACAAGTTTTCAATAAATACTGGAATTACTCCCTGTCGACGTTGCAACGGCTGCCGATCACCGTATGGGTTGGAGATACGCAAACTCACCGACGATAGCCCGGCAGTCACTGCAAAAAACGCCAGATAATGCTCGGTGGCCAGCTTGCATATTCCGTATGGCGACACCGGATGCACGGGTGCGGTTTCGCTCAGTAACGCAACTTCTGACGAGCCGTACACCGTCCCGCCTGATGAGGCAAACACCACCCGGTTAATTGTCGAGGTGGCGGCGCACTGCCGGAACAGTGCCACCGAACCTAGCAAGTTCTGTTGAATATCTAAGGTGGGATCGGCTTCTGCGCTTACCGGGGTGGTGGCGGACACCAGATGAATGACGGTATCGCTGCCAGCAAGAGCCGCCGTAAGATCAGTCGGATTGAAGAAGTCGCCTGAGATTTTCTGTACTAGCGGCGATGATGCAAACCGCACAGAACCGGATGCAAAGTTATCAAAAGCGTTTACTTTATGGCCGCGTGCCACCAAAGCGTCAACAACATGACTTCCCAGAAATCCATTAGCGCCGAGTACCGCAACGTTATGGAAAAGTTTGCTTGAATCTTTAATCACTTTGTTCACTTGGTGCTCTCATCTGGCGTATAGCGGCGCAGATCTTCTGCCAGTAAATCCAGCATCACTTGGCAAGCCGTTCCCCAGCCGGTAGCGGATATGCTTTGCGAAATTGTGAGCGCCAACTCCGAACTTCGGTTTGCTGCCACGGCGGCAATCACTCCATCGGCAAGCGCCCGCGGGGTACGAGCACAGTAACGAATATGCGCATTGTTAGACACCTGCGTATTGTTATCGCCGTCGGTGACTACCGGAATTACCCCCGCTGCCAGCAACTCCAACGGCATCAGCGACATGTTGGTAAACGATGCCACCAGCGCAGCCGCACAGCAGTTGTACAGCGCGTTCAGTTCAGTGAGTGGCAGATCACCGTGATGTACGTATGGGAACGGTATCGCATATGCAGAAACATCCGCTCCCACAAGATGAATTGTGACATCTGGATATGCCTGGTGGAGTAAATCTAGCGCCAAAATACCTATTGGGAAGCCGCGACGCTCGGTAGCCGGGCGGGCATAGAACAACACTGCGTTGCGGGTTTCAGTGTTACTGACGTGATATAGCTCCTTGTCAGCCCCGAAATCATAAGCGGTACATGGCATTGCATACTCCGTAAAAAGTTTGTTCGCTAACCAACGTCCCGCAGTGATTCCGTGCAATCCGACACGATAGGTATTCTCCGCCAACACGAAGTCGGTACCAACCGGAAAGAAGTACGGTTCAAAATCCTGCACGAAGTAGTACTTGAGCGCATCCGTGGGCAAAGTAGCCACCGGGTATGCAGTGTCCCAACTGGTAGCGATGACAATATCGGCGGCGACCGCCATTCCCGTTTCGTGCCAGCAAAAGGTTATGTCGTCCACGGGCGCGTACTGCGCCACATTTCGGCGCGCTTGTTGTACACCGGTCGCAGCATCCCGAGCGGGGATGGTGCCTTCATGCGGAGTAACCATGACGATACTGTTGTGATAACCCGCCGCCTGCAGTGCACTCACAAAGCGGAAAATATTCTGATGCCCACCGCCGCTAGGGCCGGGAGGCGGGATAAACCAGGCCACGCGATACGGTGCATTACGGCGCACCACTGGGGGAACATAGCGTTCAAGGTTCTGGAAACTGCGTAGCGTTTCATAAGGTACCTGCTGATATACCACACGTTCGCCGCTAGCCGGTGCGGCAGTTTTTCCTAACCGCAGATTACGTACCTCAAAATGTCCTTTGAGTTTTTGCAGCCCCCAGATGGCCGTAGCGAGAAAACCTTCGTGGCGCACTCGAACGCAGATTCCTTTACAGGCAGCTATCAGCTTGGACACACGCTTGACTCTACCAGCGAAACAAGAATGACCCCAGAGTTAACGGTGACGAATAGGCCGCCTGCGGCGCACGCCCGTGCTGAATGCGTTATCAGTCATTTTCGATCACGCACAACCTGCGATGTGAGCCGCAGATAATCCAACGCCCCTTTAACCGCATAATTATGCTTCGCATTGCATAACTATCAGTGCATAGCGTACGCTCGTCGCATGTCAAAAGTTCTGACGTCCCTACCAATCGGCGAACGTGTCGGCCTAGCATTCTCTGGCGGACTGGACACCTCGGTGGCAGTTGCTTGGATGCGTTCCAAAGGCGCTATCCCGTGCACCTACACCGCCGACATCGCCCAGTATGACGAACCGAATATCGCCGCCGTACCCGGACGAGCGTTGACCTACGGTGCGGAGTTGTCTAGGTTGGTGGATTGCAAGAGTTTCTTGGTGGATGAAGGACTGGTGGCTCTGCAGTGTGGTGCGTTTCATATCCGCACCGCAGGTCGGGCATACTTCAACACCACCCCTATCGGACGCGCCGTCACCGGCACCCTGCTAGTACGGGCGATGGCTGCCGATAATGTGATGATTTGGGGTGACGGTTCCACTTACAAAGGCAATGATATTGAGCGGTTTTACCGCTACGGCTTGATGGCCAACCCTAGTCTGCGGATTTATAAGCCGTGGCTAGACGAGCAGTTCGTGGCCGAGTTGGGGGGTCGCCATGAAATGAGCGAATGGCTGGCTGCACACCAACTGCCATACCGTGACGCTACTGAAAAGGCTTACTCCACTGATGCGAACATCTGGGGTGCCACCCATGAAGCGAAAACTTTGGAGCACTTGAACGTCTCTTTAGAAACTGTGCAACCGATCATGGGAGTCAAGTTCTGGGATTTAAGTGTCGCCATTGAAACGGAAGATGTCAGCGTCACTTTCGAACACGGTTGGCCAGTCGCCATCAACGGCGAACGCTTTGCTGATCGAGTAGCTTTAGTGCTAAAAGCTAATGAAATCGCAGGTCGTCACGGGCTGGGCATGAGCGATCAAATCGAGAACCGCATCATTGAAGCAAAGTCGCGGGGGGTTTATGAGGCTCCGGGTATGGCGTTGCTGTTCATCACATATGAACGGCTACTCAGTGCCATTCACAATGAAGACACCCTAGCCAGTTACCATCAGGAGGGCTTAAGGCTGGGACGATTACTTTATGAAGGCCGCTGGCTCGACCCACAGTCTTTGATGCTACGCGAATCATTGCAACGCTGGGTAGCTTCACTGGTGGATGGCACCGTGACGCTACGTTTACGACGGGGCGACGACTACTCCATTCTTGATACCACCGGCTCGGCGTTCAGCTACCAACCAGAACGACTATCGATGGAGCGCGTCGAAGATCAGGCGTTCAGCCCTACTGATCGTATCGGCCAGTTGACGATGCGTAACCTCGACATCGCCGACACCCGTACGCGATTGGAACAATATGCCCGACTCGGCGAACTGGAATCAGCCGCCTCTGGTGGTCTGGTCGGCGAACTGGAAACTGGTGGAGCGGCCGGAATTGTGGAGCGCATCGCCCCCGTCACCACCGATGCTTCCAAACTTGATGCTGCTGCTATAGAGTCCGGTGTTGACTAGCAGGTTAACTGCTTCGCACTTCACCCATTAGCGCTACTTAAGGTATTCACCAAGTAGCGCTAATGGGTGAGCCGCTCTGCGGGTTAATGCGAACTGACACCTTTAGGGCCAACCGAGAGCACTGTCTTACCGGCGGTGAAGTTTATGACTCCTGCAAATGAGCAGTACCAGGCACTGAAAGCAGCCGCCAAGCCGAACCAGCCACCAAGCCGCGTCGCTATCTCAAGCTCACAAAGATCACCCACGGTTAATCCAACGAAAGCGATAAACAACACTGCGAAAGTAATTGTCAATCCCCAGTTGACCTTGCTGACGGCGATCAACATATAGGCCGTAAAGATCGTCCACGCTAGTAGGAATATGCCTACGCCGGTGCCTTTATGCTCAGTGGGGATGGACGTATGTGTCGCTAAGTACCAGAAAGCCATCCAGAACGCGCCGTATGAGCAGAAAGCGACACCGCCAAACAGGTTGTTTTTGAAGAATTCAATCACGCCAGCCACCACTTGAACGGCACCGCCATAAAACAGTGCAATACCGAACACCACCGGCTCTGCGGAAGCGTCCACTAGCCCGGCATTAAATACTGAGAGTACAAAAGTGGTAAGAGCGAAAGCAGCCAGTCCGAGTGGGCCGGGATCGGCTATCGGACGAAAGACTGGAGTAGGAGCAGTTGTCGAGGTCATTCTTGGCCTTTCAGGTCTATTAACTAAATTGCGGCATCGTGCCTGCTCTTAGAAACTATCAGTTATCACCGAAATAGTCCCTAGGAAACACTGAATTAATCATGCACTACTGGTAGTTTGACGCAGTTGAGTGATCTGCTCTCTTATCGCCTGACCGAACGGATTGACGGCTACGAGAAAGACATCGGAACTGTGAATAAAAACCCGGCTGACAAAGACCACTTCCCGCCCATGAAAGTAGGAGCAGGAGTACAGGGAGAAGTCCCTGCGGCTCAAAGAGGTCAACTCCCTTCTGAACATGGACGAGAGGGACAGCACGGTGATGGACGCGGAGCCTGATGCGGGCGACGAGCCGCCTGAGCCAAAAGACAGAAGCATGGAACGGTAGGCGGGCACAATGGAATCGGCGTTGGCTGAGAACAAGTTGACGCCGACCCTCTTTTACTTCAACTTTAACCTTCTATGGTTGATATTTAGACCATAACAAAGTATAATTAAAGAAATCTAATTGCAGGGAAAATAACGGCATGAAGTATTATAGCGAGCTGCTGGTGATGGGCTGCTTCGCAAGGGAGCAGGTGTGCGCCCTTGTCGGCAACTATAACACGGCGGGGACACTTTTGAAAAACTACCTGAAAAAAGGCTATGTCCGAAGCGTGAGGCGCAACCTCTACGTCGCGGTGAACCTTGCAGACAACGAGCCTGTTGTGAGCAAGTTCCGCATAGGCGGCATGGCCACGGAGACGGCATATATATCGCACCATGCCGCATTTGAATACTACGGATGCGCCAACCAGGTGTCGTATCATGTGGAGGTGTCCTCCGAGACCCCGTTTGCGTCTTTTGACTTCAACGGAAACACCTATGCATATCTTGCTTCCCGCATAAAAGACGGAGTTATCACAAGACCAGACGGTGTTCGCGTGACGGATGTGGAGCGCACCGTGCTTGACGGCATACATGACTTTGAAAAGGTCATGGGGCTTGAGGAACTGCTGCGTTGCCTTGCGCTCGTGCCGTCCGTGAAGTCAGACAGGCTACTGGCGTACCTTGCCGTATACGGCAAGCAGGTGCTGTACCAGAAAACGGGATATATCCTGCGGCATTTCCGGCGCGAGCTGAATTTAGGCGATGCCTTTTTCGACGAGTGCGCCGCCCATATCGGGAAAAGCACCCGCTACCTGACCGCAGACAAAGGCGGCGTGTACGACAAAGAGTGGCGGCTGATAGCCCCTGAGAACTTACTTGAACTGACGATGAAAGGAGCGGACGCGGATGCCGATGTATGACAAGGCCGTCCTTGCAAAAAAAGCGCAGGAGTTGGGATTTAACAGGGATGCCTACGAGAAGATGCGCAGACTGACCGAGATACTGCGTTTTATTGGAAACGACGGCTTGGCACCTTGCTTGCCCTGAAAGGCGGCACGGCAATCAATCTCACGGTGTTCAATCTGCCCCGTCTGTCCGTTGACATCGACATGGACTTCTCCCAAAACCTCACCCGTGAGGAAACGAGGATAAAGCGGGAGCGTATAAACGAGCTTTTATCCCGCTATATGGCGGCGGAGGGCTACGTGCTTAAGGATAAATCCAAACAGACCCACGCCTTGGACTCCTTCGTCTATTCCTACACGAACGCTGCGGGAAACACCGACAACATCAAGGTGGAGATCAACTATTCCCTGCGCTGCCACACGCTTCCCACCGTGCTTGCCACCGTGAATGTCCTTGACGCCTTTTTGGAGCGCTTCGCGAAAGGGCATTATGAGCCGGAGATGCTCTTTGACGACGAGGACATCCTTGCCCGCATCGCAGACCACCCGATGGTGTCGTGGAGGATAACCAGGATAAGGCGGGAGCAACATGAGCGATAAGCAGGGCAATTCCTGCAAATGCGAGGAATCTGTATGGACAAGAAGAACCTGACCGGGCAAATCCACAATGCCATGTACCAAAATATCCGCAAAAGGGGCTGAGTGTCCCCCGTGGACGTGCTTCTCGATATTGGCGTTTTAACCAATGCCGGCTACGAGAATTGGAGGCGTGGACGGGTTTCATTTTTAGAGAAGGTCTGTCAGGCAAACTTGCGGCAGCTATCCGAAATCATGCACGAGATACGGGCGTATGCCGCAAAGAACAACCTCAAGCGCTCAGGCGTGTCGCAGGAGGCGTATATCCGGCACTTGGTCAAAGGCATCGTCCCCGCAGAGCCGCCACCCAAGCAGGTGCGGCTCATCGGCAAATTAAACGCCACCCGGAAGATCACAGGGCTTCGCGCCCTGTATTTCTCCTACCTCTACAAGATGGGCGTCCTGCCGAGGAAGCGGGAGCGGAATCCCGCGTCGGTGTACTTCCTTTTCCGCGAGGACATCCGCTTCATCCAGAACATCGCAAAGGAGACCCGCCTGCTCGTGAGGCATGGCATCGACACCGCCGAGCAGCTTGCCGCCCACAAGGACGGGCGGACCCATCAGATCATATCGCTGTCCTCCACCCGCAAGCATCTGCGCTACCGGGCGCGGAGCATCAAGGACGAGGACAAACAGGCGGTACTCAAGGCCGAGATCGCCGTCCTGTCAGACAGGATCGGCGAGCTTAGAAAGGAGGTGAGGCTGGCTATGTAGCGTTAACCATTTTTACGAAAAACATTGATTTGACGGCATCGCTAGCTATGCGCAGAGGTTTACCCGGAGTCAACCAAAGCACCGGGTGTACAATTGCTTGCATGGTAATGAGCGCTTCCGTCTTTCGTTGCGCCTAAACCTGATAAATTACGCTTGCGTATGTAATTCTGGGGGCAAATCGCATTCGTCCTTAGGAGATATACCGTGGATAACACACTCTCACTAGGACTTGATATTGGCTCCACCACGGTTAAAGCTGTGGTGTTGGACGGCTCTGCCGTCGTCTTCACCGACTACCGTCGCCATAATGCGGCGGTACGCGCAGAACTTGTCACTCTGCTAAACAATGTGGCCGCTGCACTCCCCGGCCGTAGCGTCAAAATGGCGATAAGTGGCTCCGGTGGTTTAAGTATCGCCAAGGTGATGGGAGTGCAGTTTATCCAAGAAGTTATTGCCGCCACCGCAGCTATCGAACGGTTGAACCCCGAAGCCGATGTGGTGATCGAACTAGGCGGCGAAGATGCCAAAATCACTTTCTTGAAACCAGTTCCCGAGCAACGCATGAACGGTACTTGCGCCGGAGGAACCGGAGCGTTCATCGACCAGATGTCCACCTTGCTACACACTGATGCCACTGGTTTGAATGACTTGGCTTTGCGTTACAACAACTTGTATCCCATCGCTTCGCGCTGTGGTGTCTTCGCCAAAAGCGACATTCAACCACTGCTTAACCAGGGTGCCGCTCCCGAAGATATTGCCGCCAGCGTCTTCCAAGCGGTTGCCACTCAAACTATCGCAGGGTTGGCGTGTGGACATCCGATCCGGGGGCAAGTAATCTTGCTGGGCGGCCCGTTGCATTTCCTGTCCGGGTTACGTGATGCGTATCTACGTGCTCTTCCACAAGTAGACAAATTCGTAAATCCGGAAGATTCGCAACTCTACGTAGCTATCGGCGCAGCATACCTGGCTCAAAGCTCGGCAACTCTTCTCACCGACATAATCGACAACCTCGAAGCGGCAAACAGTAACGTCAAAGTTAGCAAACATCTGCGCCCCCTGTTCCTTGACGACACGGAACGAACAGCGTTCTATGAACGTCATAACCGATTTCAAGTAGAACAGGGAGACATCGCAAACGCAACCGGTGCATTGTTTGTCGGAGTTGATGCCGGTTCCACCACCATCAAATCTGTAGTCATTGACGATGCTGCGCGCATTTTGTTCTCTACCTATGGTTCAAATGAAGGTGATCCTATTACGGCAGCCATTGAGATCAGCCGCCGCATTCGTGAAGCATTACCTAGTTCCGCTTACCTCGCTAGAGTCTGTGTGAGCGGTTACGGCGAAACTTTGGTGAAAACTGCCACCCACGCTGACGAAAGCGAAGTTGAAACTATGGCGCACTATCGCGCTGCCCGTTTCCTTGTCCCAGCCGTCACCTCCGTGATCGACATCGGCGGCCAAGACATGAAATATTTACGAATTCGCGGAGGAGTTGTTGATTCCATCGCTGTCAATGAGGCGTGCTCTTCCGGTTGCGGCAGTTTCTTACAAACATTCGCCACCACTATGAACACCGACATCGCCACCTTTGCCGCTGCCGGGTTGGAATCTGAGCGCCCAGTAGACCTCGGTTCTCGTTGCACCGTATTCATGAACTCTTCGGTAAAGCAGGCGCAGAAAGAAGGCGCAAATTTGGCGGACATCTCCGCTGGGCTGTCGTATTCGGTGGTACGAAACGCGCTTTATAAGGTTATTCGGCTGCGCGACGCAGGTGAACTGGGTGAGCAGGTGGTAGTACAAGGCGGCACTTTCCTCAACGACGCGGTGTTGCGCGCTTTTGAACTACTCACCGGGGTAACAGTGATACGCCCCAACATCGCCGGTCTGATGGGCGCATTTGGGGCGGCGCTTACCGCACGATCACACTCAAATGATCTCGAACCCGCAGGCACTACGCCCGCGGCAGCGCTACCGGTAGCTCCAGTGGCGAGCCAGCACCTTACGAACTTAGAAACCGCCGAAACCGCGATACCACCAGTGATCTCCCCCTTTATGACTCGCGATCTTGCGGCCTTTTCAGCCGAATCAGAGCAACGTGTCTGTCAACTGTGCCTCAACCACTGCAAACTCACTATCACCACATTTGATGACGGCGCTCGAAACGTCTCGGGTAATCGTTGTGAACGCGGTGCTTCGTTGGAGAAACGCCCACAGAAATCAGAAATCCCGAACCTCTATGACTACAAGTTTCGTCGTATTTTTAACTACCGACGACTGGAACCAAAAAATGCACCGCGCGGATTGATCGGCATACCACGCGCACTGGGAATCTTTGAAGATTACCCGCTGTGGCACACCGCACTCACAAAGTTGGGCTTTTCGGTGGTGCTCTCCGCTCACAGCTCGCACGACCTTTTCACTGCTGGCATTGAGTCGATACCAGCCGAGAACGTCTGCTATCCCGCGAAACTCGCACACGGACACATCGAATGGTTGCTAGATCACAAAGTACGCACTATTTTCTTCCCTTGCGTCAATTATGAACGTAAACAGTTCAGCGATACCGACAACTGCTACAACTGCCCCATCGTCGCCTACTACCCGCAGGTGATCGAAAAAAATATCGACCGGCTGCGCGCTCCCGACGTGCGCTACCTAGCACCGTTCGTCAATCTCGACAACCCTAAAAATCTCAGTAAACGTCTCGCAGAAGTGTTCAGATACTGCGGCGTTACTCGTGACGAAGCCGAACTGGCTGTCAAAGCCGGCTATGAAGAACTGGAGCGCGCCGCCGCTGATGTCAAAGCCGAAGGTGATCGCGCGTTACAGTACGCGCGCGAAAACGGATTACGAACCATAGTATTGGCCGGTCGGCCATATCACATAGACCCAGAGATCAACCACGGCATACCAGAAGCCGTTATCAAATTGGGTATGGTGGTGCTTTCGGAGGATGCGCTGACCAACGGAGCGCGGCGCACTAGCTTGGAGCGTCCCATTCGAGTGGTGGATCAGTGGGCTTACCACTCGCGGCTCTATGAAGCCGCCGCCCAGGTTCGCACTATGCCAGATGTCAATTTGGTACAACTCAACTCGTTCGGCTGTGGTGTGGATGCCATCACCACCGACCAAGTACAAGAGATTCTGGAGAGTGCCGACGATGTGTATACCCTCATCAAAATTGATGAGGTAAGTAACCTTGGCGCAGCGACCATTCGGCTCCGTTCCCTCAAAGCCGCCATCGCAGAACGCGCGAACATATCACCTCGGCTACCCGCAGCGACAACAAAGCAAACCGCTAACCGCAAGCAGCACCCGCTCCCAGTAAAGACTTTGCTTCCCGCAGCCGCGCGGACTCAATTTTTATCAGAGCACAAGGCGACGCACACCATCTTCGCGCCACAGCTATCGCCGATACATTTTCGGATGCTGGCTCCAGCTTTCGCGCGCTCTGGTTACCGTTTAATCGTCTTGGAGAAAGCCAGCACTGCCGATGTGGAGTGCGGGTTGAAGTTCGTCAACAATGATGCTTGCTTCCCTGCGATTATGGTGATCGGACAACTGATCAACGCTTTCCTTTCCGGTACCGCCGACCCTGCCACCTCTTCAGTGGCGATCACCCAAACCGGGGGTATGTGCCGCGCCACGAACTACGTTGGCATGTTGCGTCGTGGACTAGCGGCGGCAGGTTTCTCCGAAGTGCCGGTGATCGCCCTTAGCGCTCAGGGTATCGAAAATAACCCCGGCTTCAAGCTCACGCCACGGTTGTTGCATCATCTGCTACAAGGAATGGTGTTCGGTGACACTTTGCAACAGTTGCTGCTGCGAGTGCGGCCGTACGAGCGTGTCACCGGCAGCGCTGACGAACTATATCGTCGTTGGGATGCCATCACCCAAGAATGGATTATAAATCGGCACTATTCGCAGACATACGGCGCTCGACTTAGTTACCGTGGACTACTCGCTCGAATGGTGACGGAGTTTGACGCGCTGGCGCTACTGGATATTCCCCGCAAACCGCGTGTCGGTATTGTCGGCGAAATCCTAGTCAAGTTCCACCCAGACGCGAACAACAACGTGGTGGGAGTGGTTGAGATGGAAGGATGCGAGGCGGCGCTTCCCAACCTCGCTGAGTTTTTCACATATTCGCTGGCCGCCGCTGACTGGCGTCTAGAAAACTTAGGTGTTGGCAGCAAGCTAGGAACGCGGTTACAACAACTGGTAATCCGTTTATTTGAGCATTATGAGCGCCCCGCTCAGCAGGCGCTGCACAACACTTGCGGCAAGTTCACCGCCGCTGCGTCTATCTACCAAATCCGTGATTATGCACAAGACGTTATCTCTATTGGTACCGATGCCGGTGAGGGTTGGTTCATGGTCGGTGAGATGATAGAACTGCTTGAGCAGGGGGTAGCGAATATCATCTGCTGTCAACCGTTTGCCTGTCTACCGAATCATGTGATCGGACGGGGCATGTTCAAAGAGTTACGTACCCGGCATCCTGGAGCCAACATCGTCTCTATTGACTATGATCCCGGCGCACCAGAAGTGAACCAACTAAACCGCATTAAGCTGTTAATATCCACCGCTTTCAAAAACGCCAATCCCACTCCCCGCCCGCAGTTCAACTAGCAGTTTGACGTTCAAGATGTCACGCAGTTATGCCACACCTCCCCAAAGATTTAACCCCGTTAGGAAAGATTGCCACTGTGCTAGCCACGAAGGTAAATCTCATATAACGCTACGATGCTTCCACTACAGCAAATGCCTACTAAGATTCCGGTAGTAACACGTACCTGGGCTAACAGACTCAGGCCACAAGGAGATACCCTCTAATGAAAGTAAACATAAAGGTCGCAACACTTGTAGTGGCGGCGACGCTGAGTTTCACAAGCCTCAACGCCTGCACCTCAGATGATTCGACAAACACCCCACCCACCACCGGCGGACATCGCGCAGGTTACACCGTAAACGACGGCATACTCACCGCTTGCTCTGAACTTCCGTTCGCCCCGTTCGAGTATGAAGACCCAACTGCTGAAGATGGTGTCACTGGTTTCGATATTGATCTTGGACGCGAAATCGCCAAACGTCTTGATCTGACGTACCGGTTTATTACGGTGGATTTCAACGCACTACAGTCCGGCACTATATTGGCCGCTGGACAGTGCGACATTGGCATCTCGGCGATGACGATCACCGAAGCGCGCCGCGCCAACCTTGATTTCAGTGAACCATATTACGATTCACTGATTGCGCTGTTGGTACGCGCCGATTCCGGTATTAACAGCATCGCCGACACGGCAGGCAAAATCATCGGCGTACAACGCGGTTCAGCCAATCAAACATATGCGGAAGCTAATGCGCCTGCCGATGCCACTATTTACGAGTTTGAAGGGGACGGCGATCTTTGGATTGCGCTGCAAGCCGGTCAGATTGCTGCCGTTCTGCAAGATCAACCAGTGGTCCTGTTACATACCAAAGCCGACCCGAACTACGTCATCGCGCAGGAGTACAACACCGGTGATCAGTACGGTTTAGCTTTCGCCAAAGGTAAGTTACTTGATTTGCAAGCCGATGTAGCGCAGATACTACTAACGATGCGCACCGACGGTAGCTACCAAATGCTGTATGACTTGTACTTCGCGTGATGCACTAGGCTAGTAAGGATGAACCGAACGGGCGCATCCGCAGAGTCGAAAGAGCGGTCATGGCAGTTATAGACTTCCGCCCGAGCGTGCGGCGACGGATTTCTGCTACCGCCTGGTACGTAGTTGCCATAGCTCTCGCCCTCTGGATTGGGTTGAGCGCAAATTGGGAGATGGTACGCACCCAATTCGCAAATGTTCAGATCGCCAAAGAATTGTGGCCAGACATCGTTGTCATCGCAATGTGGAACACTATCTGGTACACGGTTGTCTCATTCGTCGTCGGCACTGTGCTAGCTACCCTACTAGCACTGATGAAGATGAGTTCCGGCCCTCCAAAATGGTTTGCTACCGGGTTTATTGAACTGTTTCGCGGTTTACCAGTAATTCTTACGCTCTTCACATTCGGATATGTGGTGCCTATCGCGTTTGACGGTTTGAAAATTCCTGGCGGAGCTACTGGCGCGGGACTCGTCGGGTTGACAATCGTTACCGCCGCCTACAGTGCGGAAGTGATTCGCGCTGGTATTGCGGCGGTGCCCCAAGGACAACGCGAAGCCGCCGCATCACTAGGGATGCCAAACGGTGTCACAAATCTTTGGATAGTCCTACCGCAAGCGTTTCGTATTGTATTGCCGCCAATGACCAACGAATTCGTCACTTTACTGAAAGACACCTCACTGCTTTATGTGCTGGGTACCACAATCGCTAGTCGGGAACTCGCCTCGTTCTCGCGCTCTTGGCTTAACTATTACGGTAACGCCACCCCACTGGTGTTAACAGCGTTGTGCTACTTGATAATCACCATCCCGTTGACCTGGTTCGCCGCCCACCTTGAGAAGAAATACGCGGTGAAGAAATGAGCAGCAACCCCATAACCGTTACTGGGCACCAATTCTTAGCCCGTAGTCACTATGGTTTCAGGCTGCCGATACGAGATACCCCTGACCCGAATGCTCCACCGATTAAAGTGGTCGGGCTACAGAAATATTTTGGCGAACTGCACGTGCTCAAAGGCATTGACCTCACCGTAGAGCGCGGCGAAGTAGTTTGCGTGATCGGCCCATCCGGCTCCGGCAAATCTACACTTTTGCGCTCCATCAACTTATTGGAACAACCTACCAAAGGCAAGATTTACGTCGAAGGTATCGATCTTACCAACCCGGATGTCAACCTAGATTTGGTGCGCACCCGAGTAGGTATGGTTTTCCAGCAGTTCAATCTATTTCCGCATTTTTCGGTGCTGCGTAACGTTGCTATCGCGCAAGAAAAAGTGTTGCATCGGCAACGAAGCGCAGCCGAACAGGTGGCACGACAGATGTTGGAACGAGTGGGGTTATCCGACAAACTCTCAGTACATCCGTCACAACTCTCCGGTGGTCAACAACAACGGGTTGCTATCGCTAGATCGCTGGCAATGAATCCCGACATGATGCTGTTTGACGAGCCAACATCGGCTTTAGACCCAGAGTTGGTGGGTGAAGTGTTGGCCGTGATGCGAGATTTAGCCACCGATGGCATGACCATGATGGTAGTCACACATGAGATGGGGTTCGCCCGTGAGGTGGGCACTCGGCTGATCTTCATGGACGAAGGGTTAGTGCTAGAGGAAGGCATACCCCGCGACGTGCTAGCCAACCCACAACACCCGCGCACCCAGTCATTTCTATCCAAAGTGCTGTAACACCCGTAGCTTAACAACCACCCATGAACACCCCAGCAACAAACTCACCGACAAACACCGGACGCACACCTACCCCCGCCCAATACCCACCCACGGACACCCAAACAACAAACTCACCAGCAAACGCCGCGCCACCGGAAACACCAATCGTTCCGCCAGCGGGCACTCCGCCGACAACCCTCACATTGGAAACAAAAACGACATTAATTTCCGTGTTACCTGAGCCTGCCGCGCCATTCACACCACCTTGTCCGCTACCGACACTTAATACCCCGCTAATTGAGTTACCCGCTGAACCGCCTGAAACCGATTTAGTTTCGCAACCTGTCGAGCCGCCACACTTCACGCCAACACCGCAACTTGCCACCGACACCCCCACACCGTAATTTGCTATATAAGCAATATTGGATCGACAAGTCTTACACCTCACCCCTTTCACCCTTTATCAGTAAGAAAAGGCCTTCCCCAACCCCGCAGCACTCCCGAGTTTTTCCACTTTGGGATAATTTTGAAGTTGAATACGGGTTTGGTTAGGTATTTCGCTGTTATTTTGAGGTGGTTTCCTGCACCAACGTGAAATATCGTATCTGAGTTTAGTGACAAATCTGAGTTCCCTGTCACTGCGAAAAACATAAGGCGGCGCGACGCAACAACGCACAACAACGTAGTGAGTCTCCCCGTCACTGCGAGGAGCATCGTATCCCCATCGGAGTTACCAATAACAGCCCCTAAGTTTCCTCTGTCCCTGCGAGGAGCATAGGGCGGCACAACGTAACAACACACAACAACGTATCGAGTCTCCCCGTCATTGCGAGGAGCGCAAGCGACGAAGCAATCCAGAAAAGACAACCACTAAACAAATGATCCCGTTCAATAAACCCAAACTAGAAAGACTCACACAAGTAACACCTAAATAACTGGATTACTTCGCGCCCTTTTACTCACCCGCAACGACGGACGACGAGTAGTCACACAATGGCGAATATATCCTCACAACGTGCAGCAACCCACGGTAAATAACACTTAAGTAACTGGATTGCTTCGTCGCTATGCTCCTCGCAATGACGGACGATAGATAATCATGCAGTAACGTATCGAGTTCCCCCGTCACTGCGAAGAGCATAGAGCGACGCGACGCAACAACACACAACAACGTAGCGAGTCTCCCCGTCACTGCGAAGAGCATAGAGCGACGCGACGCAACAACACACAACAACGTAGCGAGTCTCCCCGTCATTGCGAGGAGCGCAAGCGACGAAGCAATCCAGAAAAGACAACCACTAAACAAATGATCCCGTTCAATAAACCCAA
>JAIRZI010000041.1 GCA_031267295.1 Propionibacteriaceae bacterium
CCCCCCCCCCCCCCCCCCCCCCCCCCCCGCCCCCCCCGCCCCCCCCCCCCCCCAACCACTCGCACCATAAACCCAGACATCAACAATCACTTCAGTATCGCACAATAAGTTGAATACCGAAAGTAATACTAACACCAAACGCATCGATTAAGTTAACGATGAGCTGGGGGGCGTTCAGTTAGAAAGCTTCATGCGCAACGCATGATTAGTCAGTTTCCTAAAACTGCCATATTTGCACCGGCTCGCCGGCAGCGATCTCTGTTTTATCCTCAGGTAGCGCCATCATCGCATCCGCCTGCGCTAAGTCAGCAAGCGTTGCTAAGCGAGAACGCCCACACTGCGTTGCCAGCAAACGTCCGCCAGCTTGCCGCAATTTAACTGGGCATAACTCGAACACACCAGCCTCAGAGTGCATATCAGCAGTGGTGAAACCCAACTGCGGTTGCAGTCTATGCGGCAACACACCCATCAACTTGCGCAACACAGGACGAACGAACAGGAGATAACTACACAATGCCGCCATCGGATCGGCAGGTAGTAGAAACACCGGAACCTTGCGTTCGCCGATCAAAGCAAACGCCTGATCGCTACCAGGTTCCATAGCTACTTGGCAGAAATCGGCGGCACCGACCCTAGACATCTCATCTCGTAACGCTGCAATACCGATAGCCGAAGTGGCAATTATGATATCGGAACGCACCAGTTCGCTATCGAACAACTCCCGCATATCAGCTGGTTCAAAAGTCGTAACATCAGTACGCCACACCGTCGCCTTGTCGGCACGCAGTGCAGAACTGATGAGGAATGAACAAGCCGAGCGCAGATGACGTCCCCGCCGGTCACTGTCTGCAACGACATCTAGTTCATTGATACCGTCAAAGCTCAACACCGCTACTCGGGCAGCCGGGCGAGCTAACACACGATCAAATCCAGCAGCAGATAGCACCCCTAATAGCGTTCCAGTGATCTCCTCACCAGGGTGCGCAAAAATTTCACGGTCGGTAACATCCGCCCCTACACCGCGTACCCAATCGCCGGAGTGTTTCACTTGAAGCAGCGCAATGCTGTCATTGACACGTTCTTCAGTCTCTGCTAGCGGCACCACGGCATCCGCGCCCAACGGCAGCGGTTCGCCAGTAGCAACCCGTACGGCAGTACCTTTCTGCAGTACCGGGGTACGCGGTACCACTGACAACGTGACGAGTTTCCCCACCACCTGCAAATCTTCGTCAGCGTATTCAGTATCAACGGCGCGCACCGCGTAGCCATCCACTTCAGCTAAATCGGTGTCGGGCACATTGCCGTCACCCCGGATGCTCTCGCAAAGGGTGAGGCCCAGCGCATCAAATAACTTGATACCGAACTCGGGTTGCGGTTCGACAAGCTCCAGCAGATAGTCGCTATGGTCGATCACCGCCCGTCGTCCGGCAGCATCTGTGGGAGGGGGGGGCGGGAGAGTTATCGGGGTTACTGCCCCGGTTGAACCGAAATCAGTAGTATCACCTGCGGATTGATTTGCAAACAGCGCCATGCCATCTACCATAAACGCATGTCTATGTCAGATACGAATACAGACACGGCCAAAGCCACAATACGTCGTGCCACGCTTTCATCTCGGGCGGTTACCGCTGCCACAATTAGACAGCAGCGCGACATGTTGCGTTGCGTAGATGTCGCAGTTATAGCCAGAGGTGTACATGATGCTGCTTCACATCACGAGCGAACACCGAGCAGCGCTACCGTTCCCGAAACGCTAGCCGGACGCACGTCAATTCTTACTCAAGTCAGCCAGCAGCAAAACAACCGCCCTAACCCAACCAATCAACCCACCCCCACTCAAAACCCCAGCAACCAACAACAAAACAACAACCCAATCAACACACACACCCCCACCACCTTGAACCCCAACAACCAAACAGCAACAGTAACCCACACCACCCAAAACCCCAGCAGTAGCAGCAGTGAGCAAAATCTTCAAAACCCATGTTTCGCTAACTCTTACTATCCAGCTAACACCAACATCGCCCACCCAGACACCAGCGACCTATCTGAGGTGCTCGACGAACAGAAACTGCTAGCTGGCATGATCGTTGCGGTGTATCTGTCATACGGCACAGAGCCAAGCACTTTAGACATCGTCAACTTGTTCAACGATTTAGGTGCAACGCTGTTGGCACCGGTTATCGTTGACCCGCTCAGTGGGTTAGCTATGCCAGCGCCAGCGTGGGCGTGGCACCGCGGTGAAACCATGCAAACTCGTAGCGGTATAGCGCAACCAGTAGGTGAAGCGTTCGGCCCGGAACTGTTGACACTAGCCGACTTGATTATCATTCCCGGATTAGCGGGCGGCCGTGACGGTTCCCGGCTTGGTGTCGGCGGCGGATGGTATGACCGTGCACTGCACTACGCTCGCCCTGATACCCTCCGGCTACTACTATTGAACGAAAATGAGGTATACGACACCGTGCCGCACATCGCCCATGATCTTCGAGTAGACGCACTCATCACCGAAGTAGGCTTGACGCTAACAAAACCATAAGCCGACATACCGGTGCAACGCTTAACCATAGTTAAAGCCAAACGTCAACGAATGTTTTTCACAGCGATAGCGGCAGTGGATACGTATGTAACACCTAGCCATAGGCGAAAACAAACACCAATGGCACAAAAACAGCAGATTTATCAATATCTTCGCGGCACTAAGACAGTTTTCCACAGTTAGTCGAGTTGCTGATGGTTTGCCAAGAAGTTATCCACAATTTACGGATTCAGTGACCTATTTTGGTTACTGAGCACTAGAGATAGAACGTGAGAAAAATCAGTATTGCCGGGCTTATCAGATTAGTTCGCTGGCACCGCCTCGGCTTGGGGTTGGCGGCAGTAGCAGTGAGCGTGTTAGCTGGAGTGTCAATGATAACGACGGCTATTCGCGGCTCTACCACGCCCATCGTGGTAGCCGTTCATGCAATCTCCCCAGGCGCTCAAATCAGCGCCACTGATGTGAAGTTGGTGGAGTGGCCAGTTGAATACGCACCGCCGGAAGCATTTAACACGCTCGCGGAAGTAGTGGGACGCCGGATGGTGAGTCGGGTATCTGAAGGAGTGCCTTTGACGAATGACGGTTTCACCATAGCTGCCATCCGTGACGACACCACCGCCGAAGTGTTGGTGCCGGTACGCACCCGCGACACCGCGATGCTCACACTGCTACACCCCGGGGCGCTGGTAACCCTAGTGGGCGTTGCGCCGGAGGGATACGCAGAAACATTAGCCACTCAGGTACGTGTAGTTTCGCTACCCGATTCAATTGAAGAAGATGCCATTATGGGTGGCAGTATCGACAGCGGCGCACTCATTGTGATTGCTTGTCGCCGTGCAGATGCTATTACTATCGCCGGAGCGGCCGGAATGACAATCACTATCATCATTGAATAATCGCGATATTGCTAAGTTCAACCCACCGAGCCATGATGCGGAGGCACTTCGGCCAACAGTCGAGCGTCCCCAGCAGTTAGCGCAGTGGAAGCGTCACGTAACCTCACCTTAGCTGGCGCCGTTAAGGCCATCACGGCAGCACGAGCGGAAACGAACTGAGCAGCGCTACCTGCATACTCATTCGCCGCTACCGGCAATGGCCAGCGGTTACCAGCAGCTCTCCTAGCGTCACGTAACGCGGTAATGCGCCGTGAACTCCACCCTGCTGTGGCTAGCCAAGCCGCTACAGCGGCAGCGTCTTCTGGCGACACTCGTTGCGTAGGCAACGCCACTAGTTCACCAGTCAACGATTTGGCCAACGCCGTCAATAGTGTGCGGGCGGCGGACGGAAACTCGCAAGAAACCGCGTTGGAAACTTGAGCGTCGTAACTACACTCTTTAGCAATATCGCTAACTTGAGGTACTTCGCACGGAAACTTAGCCGCTCCACTTACCCCATTCGTTTGTTCAAGTTGTGTGCCATCCATGCGACCCCGGGGCGACTCGAACGCCCGACACATGGTTTAGGAAACCACTGCTCTATCCACTGAGCTACGGGGTCAAGTCCAGTCGCGGCTCGACCAAGCCCTAATTCTACAAGTTAGTTGATCGATTCTTGGCAGAGCGTCGCTTTTGGTACGAACCTCTCGGCTAGTTCTTAACAAGCAGGATGTCATCATCATCGGGGGCGGGCGTTTCAACAGCATCGCGACGCGACAATTCAACGAAACCACAGTTCTCCAGCACCGCCAAAGCTCGCGGGTTAGTAGAGAGCACATGAGCATGAATCGGACGGCTGTGATCCAGACTGAGTATTCGAGCCATAGCTTCCGTAGCCAAACCTCGACCCCAAGCTATTCGGCGAATCCAGTAGAACACTTCTCGCCCAGCCGGCCCGTCAAAAGTCATAATAGCTCCGACAAAATGCCCCGCCACCATCATGGAGTAGAGCTTGATACTCGGGTCGGCTTTTAGCTTTTCAATATGAGCTTCAAACTCGGCGCGAGTATCCGTGTCTATAATCACGAAAGGTGCCATTTGTCGAGAATCTGGGTCGGAGAGCATACCAAACATCGCATCCATGTCGGTACCCTGCACGGGACGCAAAACCACTGCCATGTTTACATGCTACGGCAACTAACTTATAGAAGCACCGATTAATCAAGCGTAATTGCATGAAATGAACAGATTGAGCGGTCTTCTCTCGTCTTACCAGCAGCGGAGCTAAGTAACGTTTCTATTCTCAAACACCTTATCCAAACGTTATTAACGCGGTTTTGCCGTTTGCTTCCTGCTTCCTAGAAATTATTTAGCGATGCGCGCACGCCCTCGCTGCTAGCGATGAAACCTAACTTTTATCACTACAGCTTTGCAAGTTCTGCGAGCTGCTCTTGCGCGCCAGAAAGTGCTTCAACGGTGAGTACCCCAGTGGGTGAGGCGACCAACTCCACCACTTGCGCACCCTGCGTATTCACCCCCACTACCGTGTCTGTGATCATCCAATCGACGGTGTTTAACCACTCCTCAGTTTCGTTGAACTGCTCATCTGTCGCCGAATCGGGCAACACCATGAACCCCTGCCCCACCTCAGGGCACAGAAAGACAGCTAGCGGTGTATCCACTCCCACCACCGGAGGCCACTGTGTGCTTGCCATATCAGTGTATTATCTTAAACTTTTCATACAGCCAGGCAAGTGGTTTCGGTGCCCACCAATTCCAGCGTCCAAGTACTGTCATAGTAGCGGGCACTAACAACATTCGCACCAAAGTCGCGTCCGTCAACACTGTGATAGCGAGCGCCACTCCGATTTCCTTGATGGCAACCATGTCACCAAAAGTAAACCCGACGAACACCGCGACGATGATAGCCGCAGCCGATGTGATGATACGCCCAGAGCGCTGTAATCCGCGTTCCACCGCTTCGTCATTTGTGAACCCAGCATCCCAATATTCTTTGATGCGCGCCAACAAGAACACCTCATAATCCATAGCTAACCCGAACCCAAATGAGATCGCGCAGACAATGATGAACGTCTCCAATCCCAACACTTTTGGCATCCCTAACCACCCATGCTCGAAGATGAAAACCGTTGCCCCCAAAGATGCCAACAGCGACAATGAATTGATGAGTAACGCCTTAAACGGCACTATCAAAGAGCCGGTCATTAGGAACAACAACACCAGCACTGAAATCAGCACGATAGCGCCCGCTAATGGAGCATTTCGCCAGATAGCCGCAACGAAATCATGTTGCTGCGCCGCCGCACCACCTACCAGAATCGGGTACTCAATATCTAAACCATCACCGGCACGCAACGCAAGCACCATGTCGGTGATCTTCTCACCAACCTGATCTTGTGCAGCGACGTGTAACGAAATCAGCGTGCGAGTGGGGTCGGACGCTAAAGGTTGCGGTGGCATTACGAAATCCACGTCCGGCAGTGAACCCAGATACTGATACAGCGGCAATGCACTATCAGCCGTGGTGTCAGCCACCACCACAATCGACTGGCTACGCAGTGCCGGATACTGGTTCTGCACAATATCGTATGCCGTAGCCACTGGAGCATCAGGCGGTAAGTATTCGTCAAACGCCGTGCGAGCTTTAAGGTCGCGAATCGGCCAAGCCATCGCAGCAAGAATGGCAGCAACCACCGTCATAATTATCCAAGGATGACCGTGCACAAAATGCGCCAGTTTAGAGAACACACCATGATCGCCAGACGAATCACTCATCGCTTTAGACAACTGTTTCAGCCCAGGCACACGCGAAATCAGCGCCGGACGTACCAAAGCGTTCCCAAGCAACACGATCACTGCGGGCACTAAAGTAACCGCCGTAGACACTGCGAGCACCGTCACCACCACGGCACCAAAAGCGATAGTTTTGAAGATGGCCGATTCCATAACAAACAGACCAGCTAAAGCACAGGCGATAGTCAACGCAGAAAATGACACCGTACGCCCCGCAGTGGCAACGGTATTACGCACCGCTCGAACCACCACCGCAGGTACATCCACTTCGGAGTGATGAGCTTCCGGGATAACGGTCGGCACATCATCACCGGAGAGAATCTCGGCCAACTCTTCGCGGTAACGCGACACCACTAGCAGACCATAGTCGATTGATAACGCCACACCGATGATAGAGATCACGTTCAAGTTAAACGAATCCACACCTCGGTAGAACGTCAGCGCCCACACCGCGCCCAACCCCACCCCGATTGAAACCAATGCGCCTAATAGCGGCAATCCGGCGGCGATAACACCTCCGAAAACAATAATCATTAGCAGTAGCGCAATTGGTAGCCCAACACTTTCAGAACGGATGAGGTCTTCACGTACCAGTTCGTTGATGCTATCGCCCACTTTAGCGTTGGAAAGTTCGTACACCCGCGCATCGGGCAGGGTTTGACGTAACGCTGTCTGCAATGTGGCAGCCGAATCATCCAACGTTTTTCGTGCGGTATGCAGCGCTTCGCCGTCTAAGTCGGAAAACTCAGGTTTTAAGGTGACTACGGCAGCAAAACCCGCGCCCTGCGACGAGTAGAACCCCAACGCCTGTTGACCTTGCGGATCGGGGAAACTGAATGGGCTGGTCACTGCGGATATCCATTCGTTGCTCATCATCCCGTACAGCGCCGTCACCATAGCGCCAACTTTTGTTTGATCAGTGAATAACTGCGCCACCGGCACACCGTCGACTACCAACACCACAGATTCGCTACCATCGGCAGCCCGCGTCAACCGTTCCACTTCAGACGATTCGGTGCCAGTCGCCATAGTTTCCGACGATTCCATACGATCAAACAACCCACCTTGTCCAAACCCGAAGAATGCCCCCCCGACGGCAGCGCCCAATATCAACAGCCAAAAGAAGATAAATATTCGCGGGTGCTTAGTAAGACCGTTCCCCAGTTTTGTGAACATATTGTGCCGTCCTCATACGAGATAAATATTCAGTAGTCAATAATCGGTGCCCGATACTGCAAGAGGTGGTCGCGTTGCCGCTAAGGTTGAACGCTGTAGCGCACCCGACGGCCGTCATCAACCACCTCTGCTCTAGTGTATCCGTCCTTGGCTTGACTTTGGGAGCTAGCGGCAAAATACGGCAGAATATACCAAGTGCGATGCGCACGCTTGCCGCCTCCGTAGCTCAGCGGTCAGAGTTCTCGCCTTGTAAGCGAGCGGTCGAGGGTTCGACTCCCTCCGGGGGCTCTTTTTATAAGGATTTAATATTAGCTTTATCAGGTATCGTTATCTCTGTGGCACTCCCAGCAGTAGCAATCGACATCAGCAGGCAGCTCAAGGCGGAACTGGAAACAAGATACCGTCGCGGCGAGATAGACAAAAACCGCTACCTTATCGAGAAGAGCAAACTGCAAGAACGCATCGAAAAAGGACTAGCGATCAAACGCACTCCATTCGGCATGGGGGTAAAGGTGTTCCTAGTGGTGCTGTTGTTGATATCTGCCGCATTCTTTGGATTTTTGACGTATTACTATCTCGGAGCCACCGGCGGTTTCAACATGTTCATGGGGTATATTTTCGCCGCCGCCCAGTTAGGTAGCGCCGTCTGGGTACTGCTGCGTCCTTAGGCTACGACCACATCTTTCAAAATCCTTCTGAGTTCACAAATCCAGAAATAAGGCGAAGCTTGATCTTGCGGAATGAACCGCGCAAGATGACGTTTGCTCAGCTACCCCGCGACGACAAAAGCTAACGCTTCGCCAGCCAACCATATCTGCTCCTCAGCGAAGATAAATGCAGCTTGCCCCTGCGAGAGGGTCAAAGTCGTGCCATCATCATTGCCGCATTGCAGTTCGCCGGATACCACCAGTAACACGCGATTTGCAGTAGAACCCGGTAGTGTCCAAGTCGGCTTGCCGGTTACTTCAAGACGCCACAAACTGAATTCGTCCGCCGGCACTGGATAACGGCCGCATCCTACGGCTTCCATCACTGGTGCCACTAGCACCGGTGAGACGGACGAGAACTGCATCACGTCCGCCAGCACTGCATGGTCGATGTGTTTGTGGGTGAGACCACCGCGCAACACGTTGTCGCTGGCGGCCATAACTTCAATGCCGGTACCTCTCATATAGGCATGTAACACGCCCGCAGCGGTATATAACCCCTCGCCAGGTTGCAATACCACATGATTTAGCAGCAAAGCAGCCAGCAGCGACTGATCACCTGGGTAATGCTCATCGAGCGTCAAAATCACTCTGGCGAACTCCCCTAACTCGCCAGAGTCGTTCTCGTGTGCTACCGCAGCCACCACCACTTCCGTGAGCAGTTCGGCACGCGAACCGGTGAGCGCATCAAGGAACACCTCGGCCATTGCCGGTTCACCTTCACGCATTCTAAGCGGCGCTAGGAACGTCTCTAATACACTTTCGTCCATTCCAAGCCCGCTGAATAAGCGCAGCGTTTCACGCGGTGCTCGAAATCCAGAAAGTGCCTCAAAGGTAGTGAGCGCCACAACTATCTCTGGTTTATGGTGCGGATCGCGAAAATTACGCTCCGGTGCGTCAACCGGCACTCCAGCAGCGTTCTCAGCAGCGAACCCAGCAGCCGCTTGCCGCGCATCAGGGTGGGCTTGCAAACTGAGCGGCTTCTCCGCAGCCAAAATCTTTAGCAAGTACGGCAACCCGGTACCATAATCGGTGTTTGCAACGCTAGAACCGCTTTCCGCGCTGAGCAAATCTGCACGAGCGGACATGAAATCGCTTAGCGGCATTTCGTTTATGCCAACCAAAGCAGTACCTGCCGGGTGGGTGCCCAGCCAGTACTCCGCATAGCGCAAACCGTCTTCGGGCAATCCAAGAATGGCGGGAATAGCAGTACGCGAACCCCAATCATAGTGCTTTACTACACCTTTGAGTTGTTGCATCACACCTCTCCCCTTTGTCGCATTCGTCCGTTAACCTATCCAATACTTAACCATCACGCCACGGCGTAAACTTCGCCCATAACCCTCACCATCTACCAACTATCGCCCCATCAACCTCCGCGGCGCACCACATACCCACACCATCTCACCCATTCGAACAACCGTCACTCACTCCCCCGCCCAATGACGACGTTTCACCAATCACCACACACCTCATACTTCGCCGCGCCCATTGCATAGCAAACTTCTGCATACCGGTTCAACCTGGCACGCCAAATCCTCAGTGGAAGTATGGAATCACTAAATAAAGCCCAAACAGCCCGATCGCCCCAACCGTACCAAACATTATTTTAGCCAGCACGGCGTTCCAACCCGCCGGACGACCTTCAGTTTGTGCCTGATGTGCCGCCGCTAATTTAGCTGCCCCGTAAGCAAAAATCGTCACTACTACCGTCGCTACCCCCACAGTTACGACGGATACCAGTAACAGTGCGCTCCAATCAATATTCACTTGGCACCTCCCGAAGGAGCCAGCGCGTCGACCACGCTGATAGCCGGACGGTGCACAATGATCGGTGCCCAACCTCGCACGCGCGCGCTGGGAATCTGCCACACATCGTCACTATCCGTTGTTTCTCCAATAACCTTTGAGCGAACAACCGGCTTAAAATCATCATCAGAATCTAGGTACTTCACTGTGTACGGCGCGTCATCTCCGCTAAGATCAGCGCCTTTGATGTCGTTGACGTTGGTGTGATCAATACGGTCTTTGTTGGCTCGCCATACAATAACTCCAGCCAGCACAACAATCACGGCCAGTACACCGACAAAACCGACGATACCTTGATGAGCGATGAGTGAGGAGAATGCGCCGATCAATCCAGCGGCGGGAAGCGTCAACAACCAAGCAATGCCCATCCGTCCGGCGACCGACCAATTCACTTTGGTGCCGCGCCCTAACCCAGAGCCTAAAATTGCACCAGTAACAACATGCGTTGTCGAAAGACCAAAACCGAGATGTGACGAAACCAGAATCGCGGTGGTCGCCGACGCTTCGCAAGCGAACCCTTGTGTCGGTTCAATCTCCACCAAACCTTTGCCCATAGTACGCATGATGCGCCAACCACCAGAGTAGGTGCCGAGTGCAATAGCCGCCCCAGCGGCGCAGATCACCCAGAAGTGCGGGCCGGTTCCCGCCTCTTGAAAACCTCCAGCCACCAGAACTAACGTGATGATGCCCATCGTTTTCTGTCCGTCTGAGGTGCCGTGCGCTAACGCCACTAAAGAACCTGTGAGACGCTGCCCCATCTGGAACGCATCTTCAACTTGCCGATGGTTCTGGTTAGCCGCTGAGTAGGCGATCTTCGTGGCAATCACCGAAGCGAGACCGGCAACAACCGGCGCAACAAGTGCCGGCAGCAAAATCTTCGACAGCACATTGCCCACATACACCCCGTTCATGCCATGCCAAGCGACCACCGCCCCAATAAGACCCCCGAACATTGCGTGTGATGAACTGGACGGCAAACCCGCAAACCATGTTATGAGATTCCATAGTATTGCCCCCGCAAGACCAGCGAATACTGCCTCCGGTGTTACCAGTTTGTCGTCCACCAACCCATGCGAGATAGTTTTAGCGACCTCGGTGGACATCGCCGCACCCGCAAAGTTGAGCACTGCTGCCACCGCAACCGCTGCTTTCGGGCTGAAAGCTCCAGTAGCAACGGAGGTAGCCATAGCATTAGCCGAGTCATGGAAGCCGTTGGTGAAGTCGAACACCAAAGCTGTAATGATAACAATAATGACTACAATCAAAGCCACTCGCTGCCTCCCTGATCGTGGTAACCGACAGCAAAACCGGTGGGGTCACCCCACTTATCCGCTGCACCACAGTACTGGGGCATCAAATGAGCCACGTCCTCCAGAATAACAGCAGGTGAACAAATTGCCATGAATAAATGAACAAAATCTGTTACTAACAATGTTGCGTTGTAAAAACAGACGGCAGTTCCGCCGCTGTAGGATACTCTCATGTCTGTTCAAAATATTCACAAAGTTTTCACAGGTTACACAAAGCTGTAATCGCCTACTGCTGCCACAATAGAGCCATGACACAGCTATCCGCTGAAATATATACTCGCCCCGACGGCACTCCAATCCGTATTTTGGCAGTAGACGACGAACCGAGTCTCACAGAGTTACTTTCGATGGCTTTCCGTTATGAAGGATGGCAAGTAACCACAGCAAACTCCGGGTTGGCTGCCGTACGAGCCGCCAAAGAAACGAAACCTGACGCTATTGTGCTCGACATAATGATGCCGGATTTTGACGGGTTGGAGGTGATGCGCCGTATCCGCAACGACCAACCCAACATGCCAGTAGTTTTTCTAACTGCAAAAGATGCGCTAGTCGACCGCGTAGCCGGGCTGACGGCTGGTGGGGACGATTATGTAACTAAACCATTCAGCTTGGAAGAACTAGTAGCGCGTATTCGAGCGCTGCTCCGTCGGGCTGGGATGACGCGAGTAACTGACGAATCGCTGCTGCGAGTAGGCGAACTCACTATGGACGAAGACAGCCACGAGGTGTTCCGAAATGGTGTTGAAATCAAACTCACCGCCACTGAATACGAACTACTGCGGTTTATGATGCGCAACCCGAAACGAGTGCTCTCCAAAGCACAAATCCTGGATCGAGTGTGGAACTATGACTTCGGCGGACAGGCAAACATTGTCGAGTTGTACATCAGTTACTTGCGTAAAAAAATTGATGCCGAGCAAGAGCCGATGATTCACACTTTGCGCGGTGTCGGGTACGTGCTACGCCCAACGAAAGGTCAGTGATGGCTTCCAGTGCCGCTGGGCTGGCTTGGCTACGTACTCGGTACGCATGGGTAAATGGCAAAATCACTCAATTTGCCCAAACGCTCAAACCTGTGGCGCTGGATTTAGGGCTACTACCGAAAGGCACCTTAAGCAGGCGGTTAATTCTGCGCACCGCAGCTATCTTGGCGGCACTGTCCATCGTGCTTGGCATCACCACTTCAATAACAATGCAGCGCATCATGGAGCGCAATATTGATAAATCGCTCGCCGCCAGCCAAGCCGCTTTCTGGGGACGGCCTCCAGTGACCCTCCCCGGCGGACATGCGATGAACGGGCCGGGAGAAACTGGCTTGGAAGTGGTGATTCGCGCTGGTGTCGTCTACGTGTCGCAGGTGTATAGCCATAGCGCCACTGTGGGGTTGAGCATCGAACAGATAGCGCAACTTAGGGTGGTACCCCCCAACGGAGAACCGGACAATGTGAGCGTTTCCGGGTTCCGCGAATGGCGGGTTTCCCGGCAGATTCACGACGATGTTGAATACATAGTCGCTATGCCCACTCGCGGGCTATATGAGTTCACCAATGAGGTGGTGTTCATCGAAGTGGTAGTGACGTTGATCTCTATCGCTATCGCCGCTGTCGTGGTAAACGTCGTAGTGCGCAACTCGATGCGTCCACTTTCACAGATGGCCGAGACCGCCGGACGGGTCGCAGCGTTGAACTTGGGACGCGGCGAAGCACGTATCGCCGAACGGGTGCCGATAGACCCAGACGGTGCCACATCCGAAGTGGGACAAGTGGCGTTAGCACTCAACACCATGCTGGACAACGTAGACAATGCTCTAGTAGCCAGGCAACTATCTGAAACTAAACTACGACAGTTTGTGGCCGACGCTAGCCATGAGTTACGCAACCCACTAGCGTCGATCAGAGGATACGCAGAACTCACTCGCCGGGAACGCGCCGACCTGCCAGCAGACACAAGTTTCGCGCTGACACGCATCGAGAGCGAATCAAAGCGCATGAGTAAATTGGTAGACGATATGCTGCTGTTGGCTCGACTCGATGCCGGACGCGAACCAACGCTAACCGAGGTGGACCTAACTGAACTGCTAGTCAATGCGGTATCCGATGCCCAAGTGGCCGATCATAACCATAGTTGGTCGCTCGATGTGCCGGATATGCCTGTACTGGTACATGCCGATAGTGGACAGTTACACCAGGTATTAGTGAACCTGTTATCCAACGCGAGAAAACACACCCCTGCTGGCACAAAAGTTGCAGCAGCGGTGCGAGTGAGCGCCGACAATCAGTGGATAGTACTTACCATCACCGACGACGGCCCAGGAATCTCCGCCGACGCGCTACCTAAAATCTTTGAACGTTTCACCCGTGCCGACACCGCTCGCACCCACAATGCCGAAGCCTCCACCGGACTAGGGTTATCCATCGTCGCCGCAGTGGTGTCCGCCCACGGTGGCCAAGTCTGGGCGGAATCCGTGCCCGGACGAACCGTATTCACCGTAATGCTACCCGGCGCAGTTAACCTTTAACGCAGTTGCGAAGCAACCCATCCGAGCAGCGCTACTCGGAGCCGCCAGCGCGGTGCTATTCACCCGCGAACAGCACTTATTCCGCTACTTCAAACAACGCTAAACGTAAAAGATGCGCTGGCTAAAACTGTAGGTACCCACGTTCTTGATGTGTCGCGCTCCGCACTCAGCTTTCTGCTGAGTTTTATTACGGGGATTATTCCGAACTTATTACGTTGCCACACCCGTGCTTCGATCTGCTGTTTCTTGATGCGGCATAGGGGTCGTGAACAAAGAAACCGCCGTTATGGAGTGCGTAGTACGGTTACTGGGTCTCGGGTGGCTGCTATTACCGCGGGGCCGATCGCAGCTATTAAAGCAGCAAGTAAGGTGAGAATTACGGTACCTGCGATGAAAGGCAACGGCACGCTGACATTCCAAGTTGCCAGCCGGGTAAGGGATGCGACTACTCCGAGCGCCACCCCGGATAGGGCGGCGATGAGAGTACGAAGCATGACCAGAGTGATCAGGGTTTGACGGGTGGCTCCTAGGGCGCGTCGTCTGCCCAAATCGGAGCGGCGCAGGAGTACGTCAGCTAATACGACCACACCGGTGAGTATCGCTCCGGCTCCCAACACGAGTAGCAGGAGTTGCCTGCCGAACAGGCCAAGGTCGTTTACTATTTCTCCCTGGAGTGTGGCTAGTGCGGCGGCGGATTTGACGGTGATGTCTTCCAGTTTGGGTGCGGCCACGATAGCTAATGTGAGTTGCTGCACAATGGCGACGCTGGCGGCATTGCGAGCGATGACATGTAGCGTGCTAGCGGTGGCATCGGGTTGGGCGGCAATTACGATGCCGGTTGCCATGTTAGTAAAGGGTTCGCGGGCGCTGAATGCACCAACAATCGGATACTCCTGCGCTCCTTGCATCGCATATCCGGTGGGATGGTCGTGGCCTAACGAACTCATAGCGGCTGCGGACACTAACGCTTCTCCTGGCAATGGGAAACGCCCGGCAGTGAGGGTAACTACGGCGCTAATATCTCCGACCACACCCCAAGCGGGCACTTGGGTGCCCCCGTCTGGGAGGGTGCCGGAACGCACATCTCGCGCTGTGGTGAACCCCACCGCACGCTCCACCACATCCAGCGCTGCCACAACGGACACCACGGAAGCACTGAACAAGTCGTTTTTCTTAATATCGCTGACGACGAGTTCCAGACTGCCTGCCTGCTCCATGCGAGCCATCATGTCGGCTTCCGCGCTAGCGGTACGCCCCACGGTGAGCAGCGTGGTAACACACATGGACGCGCACAGCACCGCCACCATAAGCGCAGGCACTATACGGGTGCGGGTAGACACCCACACCTCATGTAACAACATCTTAGGTTTCATAACCGCACCCCAGCAGCACACTCCACCCCAAAGGAACAACGCTCCCCTCGCATTCGCGAACTATTCAACTCCACAACACCCATCTGATAAACACCCATACTCCGAACACCCACAAGAACAGGAAGAAAAGCACCACTAACCATCATCCCCCCAAACGACACAACACTTTGCTTCCACAATCAACCGTTTCATAACCGCACCACATCAGCAGCACGTTCCACCACATAAGCGTTATGGGTAGCGACTAGTACCGTGCGTCCCTGGCGGGCGGCAGCACTTAAGGCAGCTAACACTATCTCGGAGTTTTCCATGTCAAGGTTGCCGGTGGGTTCGTCAGCCAAAATAATGCTGGGATCAGTGACCAGCGCCCGACATAAAGCGACCCGCTGTGCCTGACCACCCGAGATTTGGCCGGGACGATGCGCGCCACGATGCGCTAACCCGAACTCGGCTAACAGTTCTAACGCCCGGGGTTTCACCTCAGCAATAGTGTGTCCCGCATATAACGCCGGTTCTATTACCGCATCCAAAATGGTACGGCTAGGGTCAAGTACGGCATCTTGAAACACAAAACCAATACTGGAAGCCCGGATACGGGAACACTCCTCGTCTGCTAAACCGGAAACACTCACCCCATCAATCAACACCTGCCCAGTGCCAGGGCGTAGCAACAATCCCAACAGATACAACAATGTGGATTTCCCCCGTCCGGACGCCCCAGTAAGCGCCGTCAATACCCCAGCCGTAAACTCCCGCGTCAATCCACCAAACAATTCCTCGCCACCTTTTCGATAAGCGAATGTCAAACCATTAACCGCTAACACGCACCCACCTCCCGATTCAAAACAACGCGACGGAAACCACCAGCAAGCAGCAAACTAGTGGAAATTAGCATGCTACTCATCACCCGTAAACCACGACCTCATCACCAACCGTCACCCCTGAGAGAACAGCCAACCCTTGCCCAGAACCCAATACCGTCACATCACGCTCACCACCGGCGGCCAATCGAACATAAACCCGCCCAACAGCATCAGTGCGCACCGCCCCCACTGGTACCACCATTCCGCTCACTTCCGGAACAACAACCGCCTCGGCTCTAAGTGATAACTGCTCATCCGCAGGCAGCCGGGCGCAATCTGCGCCGCACACCAATCCGCCGTCGGGGGCGCTCAATGTTCGTACCGTATAACCATAAGAATCAATCGTGCTCCCCGTCACCAGAGCTTCCCACATCAAATCCTCAAAATACACCCGCAACACAACGTCGGTGGCGATAGCAGCCGCCTGATCATCGGAAAGCACCGCAACGAACCCCAACGCACCGCTGTTCGCCAACACCGCCGCCTCACCGCCGCTAACCAATCGTCCGGTGCAAATATCATCACCCAAACGGATGGTAGCGGGAAGACTGGGAACCGCCAGCACCTCACCCAGCAACACTGTGCCGGTGCGTTCCACACCAAGAACCTGCTGCCAGGCACGCACCGCGTTATACGTAGCCGTACCGAAATAATCACCACTATCGACGCTCAAATAACCCAGTTCTACGAGCGCCGCATTAAGCTGCGCCACATCAACACCACGCGCTTCACGCGACAGATTACGATAAAACGGGATCGCTCCCGGCACCACTCGCACCGGTACACCTGCCACCTGAAACACCACATCACCAGTACTTGCTTCACCAGCAGCAGCCACCATAGTCACCATGCCATACAGCGTATTGGTGGCCACCACTTCCATCGGTTGCCGTACGCTCACTCCGATACTCAAACTCCGACCAACCGCACCTGCTACCACACTCACATTCACACTCTCACTGCGGTTTTCGTCGGTACCGCCGCCGACAGCACCAGTCAACGTCATCCGCCCCGCCCACCAACCAGCAGCAACAGCCAATACCACCAAAACTACAGTAACCAGCAGCGACGCATGACGGCGCACCCCGGCAATAAACCGTAGCGCCGTCTTAAGGGTATTCATCTGCTCCGCCTAGTAAAGTAGTTCGTCATCCATTCGGCCACAGTATCTCGTTCGATGGGTTTTGTGGACATGCAATATTTAACTCTTCCCATGCCGTTTCGCTATAAGTGCTTGCTTTAACCGAACCGTATGGGAACCAGGCATCACTCCCAGCGGAAAATCCGCCAGAGCCGTCCGACACCCAACTATCACGGAACACCTCCCATGTCGGCGGTTCTGCAACTCGAATATTGCGCTCGGCCAAACATGGGATCAACACATTCACGTAATAATCAAACACCACCCTAATCTGATCACCACCAAACACCTGAACTAACCACGGTGGTATGGGGAACTGCGCGAAACATACATATTCGTCTAAGTAATACGCACTTAACTGATCCGATGGCAAATCATCCGGGGGTGCCATACCCGAATCAAAAGTGAGATAAACCGCCCAACCGGCAGCGAGCATACACTCTTTCCACGCCTCGGGGCGTTCAGCAGGTGCAACAAAGCGAACAACCTGTACTTTTGGGAACTCCGTTAGCAATCCGAAATACATTGTTTGAAGTTCTTTGAGGAACCCCCCATAATCAAATTCTTCTTCCTGTGACGATACGGAACCAGTTGACTTAGGCGGTGTAGCAACATCCCCCTGGTTGCTGCACCCACCCAACATCGCAGCGCACAAAGCCGCCGCAACCAACAAAACAGCGTAACGACTAAGTCTTAAACAGCGCACGGATATGTTACGCATATACACGCCCCGCCATGACTATTAAGCGCACCAGTTGTAGTGATCACCACTTCGACACTCCCAGACTGAGATGTAAAACCGCGGAGCGTATTAGTTGCGGTCAAGCCCCATAGCGGGGATAGCACATTATTATGCGAGTGACGTACGGTTTGAGATGATGTACCAGATGTCACTGATTCTGAATAGCATTTCTTGGTTCCTTCGCATGTTCGATACTGGATACCCACATCTGCCATCGCATCAGAAGACGGTACCGTAGTTGCTATTCCGGAAGCTACTAACGCAACAGCAGCCAACAAGCTGCCAGTTTTCTTGTTAAACATTTTTTGCCCTTTCCAAACAGCCCTAAACACCTGTTGTAAGAGACAAGCGCTTTAGGGTATGCAAACAAGAACCTATTATTGGCTCTCATCTGTTTGGCTACTTGCGATGATAGTTAATAAATACAAACCGGTCAATAGTTCGTGGCTAATACCATAAAAGTTGTGGTAACAAGTGGTAATACCCGCAATTCATGTTGAAGTTAGGGCAATGTCACAAAACTGCTTACTGTGTTGTGCCCCCAGCGGGACTCGAACCCGCGACCTAAGGATTAAAAGTCCTCAGCTCTGCCAACTGAGCTATAGGGGCGCAGTTATTCTACTCCAACATGAGACGATGGACACTATGGGAATGACCGCTGCCGGGTTTTGGCTTATTCTGGGGGCTGGATTGACGCTGCTTGTTGGTGCCATCTGGGCTGATAGGCGCACTCGGATGCGTAACGGACGCACCCATTTGGGAGCCTTTGACCCGAAAGATGCCCCAGAATATGTACACATCTCAGACCTGAAATCTCAGAAACTGCCCGGATTACCGCCCGAAGTGTTCTCCGCCGAACAGAACGCCCCACACTTGGCATTACGACTGCTAGACACCCGGTTCGCCACATACTCCGGCGGCAACTCGGTTTTATACGATGCCAGCGTACTGGTACTCAGCGATACCGGTATCTTAGAAATACGCGAAATAGTGCGCGTGCTGCAACGCGCCGCAGCGTCCAATACACCGTTGCTACTCGCTACCACTACCGTAGCCTCCGATGTTCATGAGACACTGCTTGCTAACCATTTGGCTGGAAAACTCACCCTACAAGTGCTTTGCGACGATTCAGCAGACGGAGCCGCACTACGTGAGTTGGCGCTCATCAGCGCTGCCACTTTGATAACTCACGAAGATTTGATCGCCGACGATGTGCCACCGGAAGTATATGGACATTTGGCACTGAGTGTAGCCACCGCCGATCCGGTGCGGGCATGGGTGGTAAAAGAACTGGTATCCCCGACCGGATTCGAACCGGCGTTACAGCCTTGAAAGGGCTGGGTCCTAGACCTCTGGACGACAGGGACTTCTGGCAAGTGGCGCTTAACCGGACACTCGCCTGACAATCTTAGCGCGTGTCTGCTAATAAAACATGACCCGCAGGGAGAACGAACGTCTTCCCCGGCACTCCAGCCGAGTGCCACACTCGTTCAATCCCTGCGGATGGGTAGACGTTAGCGCGTTTTGATGCCCGGCTGCAAAAGACAGCTTCAAGTTTTGGTAGAGACTCTTGCCGGAGAAGTAACTTTCCGGCAATCAGCCGAGCGTGCATAACGCCTTGTCACTTGAGTCGATTGGTTCGCATTCGGTCGTACCAGGTATGTGGCAAAGTCATAATCCGATCGCCCAATGGCCGTCCTAAGAACATTCCGATGGATGCCCCAGCAGCAATAGCTAACCCAACACCGATCGCCACCCCTAAAGTACTCAAACCATGCCCCAGATCGGGGGCCACGTTGATGGTGCCCACCGCTTGAAACAGCGCATAGTACAGCCGCACACCGGGCACCAAGGGAATCACTGCCGCCGCTACTACCGCAAAACCCGGAATCGCTGTTTTCCTGAGCAGCAGAGCGGCCACCGTCGCCGAAACTAGCGCACCCACAAAACTCGAAGCGATAGGGCCAAAACCCGCCGCTACCGTGGCAGCATACCCCGACCACGACAACGCCGCCATCACACTGGCTACTGTGATCGCTCGTCTGGTGGCATAGTTTCCCATCAAATACACCGCACCTAACAGCGTGGCTCCGATGATCTGCGGCCCCAACGCCCCCAGTTTAAGTGGTTCCGCTGAGATGGTAACCGACATTCCGAACCGATTTAATACAACCAGACCTGACACTAACCCAGTGACAACCCCACCAGTTAACATAATCACCTGCAATAACCGAGCAGTGGCCGTGACATAGTTCGTATCGATAGCATCTTGCACCGCTGCCACAAATTTCAATCCCGCTAAAAGTTGCCACAAACACCCGATCGCCACCATGCTGGAGTCAATACCTTCAAAGAAAGCGATATGCCCGTCAGCCCATCCTACAAATGTGGTGAAACTGACGGCTAACCAACCTCCCGCCAACTGTAAAAAGAACGGTGGCAGTGCAAGACGCGATAACACGCGCAACGATAGATTCAGTAACACCCCAGTGACAAGGGAAATCAGTAGCACTCGTGGGGAAGTGGTGTACATCAACTGCACACTCACACCGATAAGCGACTCGCCAAGAACAGCTACCCAAACTGGATACGGCAAAGACATGGCTCGGATGGTGTCAAACGCCCGCATCGCCTGCTCCAGAGGTTTACCACGCACAATCTCGTCTACCAGACGTTGCACCGCTTCCACCTTAGTCAAATTAGTCACTGCGGGTTTCACAATACGCACGCTAGTGATCGGTGGTAGTCCGTCTCCGGGATAGTAGGAAGCAACAAACGACGTGTTAGAGATGTCCACTTGGGCGCGCGCCAACCCATAAGTTTGCAAAATGCGCCGCATGGTGAGGATAGTGTCCTGTGTATTCATACCGGAGCTGAACAGCAAATCGCCGATGCGCAACGTCAACTCCATCGCCAACCCCTCGGTGGTAACTGGCAGTTGCCCGCGCAAGCCAAGCTCACTCATCGAGACGTGATGGAACACTTCACTGGCAGGAACCAACATACCGGTGTCTTCGCTGGATGGTTGAGTCACGAGTCAATGTTGCCATGTTTGGGGTTATGAAATCTTGCACTTGTCCGCAAAATGGTTTAAGTAATCGCGCCTTGACAATTTTTGCTAACCCTAAACGTTTCGACTTTGCGCACCCCAGATGCGCCGAGTTGGAACCAAAACCCCTCGGCGCTTGACCACACTTACTTCTGAATTGTTTCAGTAGCGGGTCGTTTCCAACCGAGCAATATTGCCGTTTCGTGTGCGATAGCGAACGCCTCCCGCTGCTGAATCACTAACACTGGAATGGCTGAGTGTGCAGTGGAGATGATGCGGGAACGCACCGTGGAGTGCGTCTTCTCATTTATCCCTGCGTCCAGTTCAACGCCAAGGCACGCTAACCGGTCACACACCGCTTTGCGCAATCGATGATCCTGCTCGCCCGCAGTGCCTGTGAATGAGATGGCTTGCGCACCACCAAGAATGACATGAAAAGCTGCAACATACGACACAATACGGTGAACACAGATACCGATGGCGATCTGCGCCCGCTCATCTCCCGCATCGGCAGCCGCCCACACCTCGGGCATCGTCGCTAACCCGGTGAGACCAAGAATGCCGGACTCTTCATTCAATATTCGATCAAACTCGGCGATACTCATACCGGTCTGCTCCACCACATAACGGTGGATTCCGGGATCGATAGAGCCGCTGGCGGTACGCATTGGCAACCCTTCAATCGGCGTAAACCCGGTAGATACGTCAATGGGGTGCCCGGAATCTACGGCGGAAATGGATGACCATCTGCCCAAGTAAATAATGATCTGCTTAAGTTCATGCCGCCCGGTGAGCAGCGCTACTCGCTCCGCCACATAACGATGAGTAGAGCCATGGAAACCGAACTTACGAAGATGCAGTTGATCAGAAAGCTCTTTTGGCAAAGCGTACCGTGACACAACAGCAGGCAGTTTAGCGAAAAATGCCGTATCGAACACCGCTACCTGCGGCACGCCAGGTAGCTGCTTCTCCACAGCGCGGACGCTCTGCAACGCTGCCGGGTTGTGGTGCGGGGCTAACGAAACCAACTCTTCGATTGTCTTGATAACCTCATCATTGATGAAAGTAGCCTTTGAGTACCGATCAGCACCATGAGTGACGCGCTGTGCCACCGCTTGCAATGATGCAGTTGAAATACCTTGACTCTTAATCACCTGTAGCACAGCTAGGAATGCTGCTTCCATGTCTGGAATATTCTGGTTGGAAGTGCAAGTGTTTTGTTCCCCTACTTCCTGCCAAATCTCGCCAACTTCGGGTTTTCCGATGCCGCGCACTTTCCCTTGCGTCAATGGTTCTTTCGTATCAACATCAAAGACGTAATACTTCAAGGTGCTGGTAGTTGCTTTAAGTACCAGAATGGGGCCGGTCATGTTTCTCCCAAGTAGATTTTTCGTTTTAAGAAGCTCGACAAATAGCGATTAAATAGGGCGGTCAAACAAAAATGAAAAACCGCAGATAGATGTACACCCAGGCGATGACAACTGTGAGTAGCGTGACGGGGATACCGTACTTAGCGAACTTCCAGAAGCTGATCCTGTTGCCGTCAGAGGCAGCCAACCCGATAACGACGACGTTAGCCCCCGCCGCTACGCTGGTCATATTGCCGCCAAGGTCAGCACCGAACACAAAAGCCCACCACAATGGGCTGGCGGCACCGACATGCGAAGTGGCAGCCACCATCTCCGACACGATAGGCACCATTGCGGTGGTGTAAGGGATATTATCGACGACGGCACCGATACCGGCAGACCCGAACAGTAGGCCGGTGACACCGAGTAGTTCGTTACCCCCCATTAACTCAGCGGCAAAGTCACCCAGCAGACCGATCACTCCGATTTCCACTAACACTCCCACTAGCACGAACAGCGCCATAAAAAACGCCAAGGTCGTCCACTCGACTTCTGCTAAGAACTGGTGTGGCTTGGTGCGCGAAACCAAAACCATCAGCCCGGCACCCAGCATTGATACCACTGGCGGGTCGAGCGGAACCACCTCATGCAATCCAAACACCACCATGATGATGGCGAGTACCACTAGACAACGCACTAATAACCCGACGTTCGGAATAGCGTCCGCCGGGTCAATGTCTCCCAGTGCCTCATCCACATCGATAACTTTTTTCATATCTTTGCGGAACATAAAAGCGAGTACTCCCACCAACACCACTAGCAAAATGACGGTGAGCGGTAGTGAGTACACCAAAAAATCTGTAAAAGTGAGATCGGCTCGGGAAGCGATGATCAGGTTCGGCGGATCACCGATCAAAGTAGACGTGCCCCCAACATTAGCTGCAAAAATCAGTGACAACAGGTACGGGATAGGCGAGATTTCTAGTCGCTTACACACCGACATAGTTACCGGAGCAACCAACAACACCACCGTCACGTTATCAAGAATTGGCGAGAAAAACGCGGTGACCAGTGTAAGTACGATTAGCAGCCGGATTGGGCGGCCTTTAGACATGCGCGCCGCCCACAGCGCGATGAACTCGAATAAACCGGTATGGCGCAACACGCTGACAACAATCATCATGCCGAACAGTAAGAAGATAACGCTCCAATCAACACCGGTATGTTCACTGAAAAACGCAGATTCTGCACTGACAAGCGGCCCTTCTTTGCGGAACAACCCCAAAATCGCCATAACCGCCACCCCCCCAAGCGCCGCCGCCACCCGATGGATTTTCTCCGTAGCGATCAACGCATACGAGACACCAAAGACGACTAATGCGATGCTGGGGATTAGACCCATGCCACTCCTTCACAACTAGGCAACGGCTCTACACGCGAGCAAAGCAAAATAGCCATCTGACTACGGTGGTCAGAGGCGGGATCGAACCGCCGACCTCTTCCTTTTCAGGGAAGCGCTACTACCGGCTGAGCTATCTGACCAAGGTGGGATGATCCCACCATAGCGAGAAGTGATGTAACATGCGTCACTTCTTGCGACCCCGACGGGACTCGAACCCGCGACCTCCGCCGTGACAGGGCGGCGCGCTAACCAACTGCGCTACGGGGCCATTCATGCGCTTGCGCGAAAATGGCTGCCTAGACAACCAAAGAATCATAGCGTGAGCGCAACAGCAAACGGAAATCAATTCGCGCCGTCTGCCGCCTCTTCATCATGCACTTCGTAACGCGCGGCAATATCCGCCCATTTGTCCGGTGCGTCATCAAATACATCATCACCATCGTGAGACTCACCGCGGAGTTCACGCGCCAATAACGCGAAGTCGGTATCTATTGGGCGATACTTCAAATCACGGGCTACTTTGGTCTGCTTTGCCTTCTGTCGGCCGCGCCCCATATTTCGGGTCGACCCCCTTAGCTCAAGTCACGGTGGGGCTGCCAACAGCCCGCGCAAACACGATCAATTTTATTCGTACCCACAAGAGTATCGAATCTGAGTGCCGAACCAAAGCTGAACTGCCCATCTTGGACACCGTTTCGCTGCAAGAAAACTAACGATTCGCAATTTAACCTCCCGCGAAAGTTTATTTGATCAGTTAATACCCTAGTTGTTTACCGCGATTTGAAAAGAGCAACGGCATTATTAACTTTGTCAATTAACAATGTTGTCCCACTAGCCGCACTGCCGCAGATTCGCCGACATTTTCAAACGTTCTACCACATATCCACGCCGGCACGCCACGCGCCGTTAACACTGCAACTGCGGCAGCGGCAGCATTCTCTGGCAGCACAGCAACCATCCCCACACCCATATTTAGAGTGGTTTCCATATCTGACTCCGATAGCTTCCCCAGTTCTTGTACGGTCTGGAAGACTGGCGTTAGCTCCCAAGTGGCGCGGTCAATCTCGACACGCACCCCGTCCGGTATCACCCGCACCAGATTGTTAGCCAATCCTCCGCCGGTGATGTGACTCATGGCGTGCACCTCCACCGCATCGATCAAAGCTAAAACATCTAGCGCATACACTTTTGTGGGCGTAAGCAACTCTTCACCCAACGTCCGCCCGAAATCTGGCACATAGCGGCCATACTCCCATCCAGCAGCACTGAACACCCGACGTACCAATGAGTAGCCGTTAGAGTGCAGCCCAGACGATGCCAACGCCACCACCACGTCACCAGGACGCACCCGTTCCGCACCCAGTAGTTTGTCAAACTCCACCACCCCGACAGTTGCTCCAGCGACATCGTAGTGCTGCTCAGCAAGTAACCCCGGATGCTCAGCAGTCTCACCACCGAGCAGCGCCGCACCGGCAGCGCTACAGGCTGCAGCGATACCGCGCACAATCTCAGCTATACACTCCGGCACCACCCGGCCGCAAGCAATGTAGTCGGTGACGAAGAGCGGCTCAGCGCCACACACCACCAAATCATCTACCAACATGCCAACGAGATCCCAACCGATAGTGTGATGAACATCGAGCGCTTGAGCGATAGCCACTTTGCTGCCCACCCCATCGGTTGAAGTGGCTAACACCGGATGCCGATAACGTGCCAACGCGGCAGCGTCGAACAGCCCTGCGAAACCACCGATACCGCCCAACACCTCAGGACGATACGACTTAACCACATGCTCAGCCATTAACTGCACCGCTAATTCGCCAGCCGCAATGTCCACTCCGGCCTCGGCGTAGGCTCCTTTAGTGTGAGAACTCATAGTTATCGTCTCCTTCAATACTCATGGAGAGTTGTTCTCGCTTATTTACACAAAAACATTCCCCACTCATAATGTCTCCGCAACATCGGGCGCAAGCCAACCACCAGCACTACTGCCAACCAACCCCAACTGCTCAAGCTGTCCTTCCGGCGGACGCACTGGATATTGACCGTTAAAACATGCGCGGCATAGTTTAGTTGCCGCTAGTCGGGTGGCCGATGTCAACCCATCCAAACTTACATACCCCAACGAATCTGCTCCGATTGAACTGCAAATCTCGCCAACTTCTAAACCGGGTGCAATCAGTTCCGCTCGGGTTGCAAAATCAATACCATAGAAGCACGGCCACAACACCGGCGGGGACGAGATACGCACATGCACCTGAGCCGCTCCAGCACTGCGTAGCATCGCTATTAGTTGCCGCTGAGTGTTGCCGCGCACGATGGAGTCGTCCACCACCACTAGCCGTTTGCCAACAACCACGTCACGCAACGGGTTGAGTTTCAGCCTGATGCCAAGTTGGCGTATCGCCTGAGAGGGTTGAATAAAAGTGCGCCCCACATATGGGTTCTTGACCAGCCCATGGCCGTACAAAATGCCCGATTGCGCCGCATATCCGATAGCAGCCGGGGTGCCGGACTCCGGTACCGGAATCACCAGATCAGCTTTGGCGGGTTGTTCCGTCGCCAAAATCTTGCCGATTTCCACCCGCACGTTGTGAACAAGACGACCTTTTAGCACCGAGTCGGGACGTGCTAAATAGACGTATTCGAAGATGCACCCCTTGGGATGCGCAGGCGCAAACTGCACTGAACGCAGCCCGGTTTCGTCAATGATTATCAACTCACCTGGTTCAACTTCTCGTACGAAAGTGGCGCCCACGATGTCCAACGCGCAACTCTCGCTGGCTACCACCCAGCCGTCACCCAACCTTGCGAGACTGAGCGGACGGATGCCTTGCGGGTCACGGGCAGCATAAAGCGCAGTTTCTGTCATAAAAGTTATACTGAACGCGCCCGCCAACCGGGGTAACACATGTTTAGCGGCATCTTCGACGCTACCGCAGTAGGTGGCGAGCAGTGCGGTGAGAATCGCAGTGTCGGACGTGGAATCCATCTTGTGCTTGCGCGGCACTTCGTCGTAAGGGAGTAGTTCTGCCAGCAGGCATTCCAGTTCAGCAGTGTTGGTCAGATTACCATTGTGCGCCAACGCCAAACCACCGTCACGATGTGCTCGAAACGTCGGTTGCGCGTTGCTCCATACCGAAGCGCCAGTGGTGGAGTAACGGGTATGCCCAATGCCAAGATGGCCTCCCAAAGAATTGAGCGCATTCTCGTCAAATACTTGGCTGACTAGCCCCATATCCTTATAAACCACAATACGGCTACCGGTGGATACCGCGATTCCAGCGGATTCTTGACCGCGGTGTTGCAGCGCATATAACCCGTAGTAGATGAGTTTGCTCGCGTTCTCCCCGGGAACGTATACGCCAAAGACACCGCACTCGTCTTGGGGGCGGTCGGCATCGAGTTCCGCAGTCAATAGAGCGTCGGGGCGCAGCACCACAGCACTGAGTCTAGCGGTAATGGATAGCCATCTTTGGCGATGTCCGCGTAATTGTCAGCCAAGCGTGAAGCGGGTAACTAACATCGCTACGCAGAGCTGGGTTTGATTTCAAGCAGTTCGATAACCCTTGATATGTCGCCTTTTTAATTCTTGGCTCCTTCGATGGCTGCTAGCTGCGCCATTCGCTCCTGAGTAGGCATGTCGTACGCCAATGCGGTGGCATCATGCAACTCTATGATGGCGCGGCGTAAACGCTGCGAGAAGTCATGCGCGATTTCGCCGGGGTCTGGCCACATTGGTTTGCCGATCGCTACATGGACTTTAGGCCGCCCCGGCAACCAACGTGATCTGCCCGCAGGCCAGGCTGCAAAAGCTCCCACCAGCGCCAACGGCAACACTGGAATCCCACTCTTGATAGCTAAACCTGCCGAACCAGGGTTGAATGAGCCAATCGCTCCAGTCCGGGAGCGGGTACCTTCTGGGAAAATCAGCAACGGAACGTCGTCAGCTAACAACTGCCCAGCCATGCCCCGCCGGTTACGAGAACCGGAACGATCAACCGGGAAAGCATTGAAAAATAACGCTGTCGGCCCGGCGGTATACCAGTGTTTGAAAAAGTAGTCAGCGGCAGCACCAGTAGCCATCCGTCCGGCAAGTTGGCGCGGTAGCGCGCCAAAAATCAACGGAGCATCGAAGTGTGAAGAGTGATTGGCGATGACAAGAAACGCTTGATCGTCTGCAATGGTGGCGGTGTTTTCCACTCCATGCACTTCGACGCTAAGTTGGCTCCAGACAGCCGGTTTCAACAACAGCACTTGTGCTGCAAATCGGGCGGCACGATTAACATTCGACTTGTAGCGTGCCTTCGACAGGCCCCACTCGACCACTTAGCCGCCCTCCCACAAGTTAAAGACTGAACTTTAGCCTACTCCAAATGCAGACTCCACACAGTTAACAGCGGCGCTCATCAAGTAACGCCGGACTACTGTAACCGGAAACCGTTAACCATTTATCGCTCACTTCAACGCTCGGGAACGGCTTATTTTGCGTGAAAACCAATGCGTAATACTCTGCGGGCCGTGCTGGGCTATCCAAAGTGCGATTTTCCAAGTATGCGATGGAATGGACACCACCTGACCAACCGCCGCACACGACAACGCTTCTTTGGCAACTTGTTCCGGCTTCACCCAAGCGAACTCTGGCAACTTGGGGCGCGCTACCCCGGAACGTTCATGAAAGCGAGTTTTTGCCCAACCCGGGCAGGTGACCACCACCCGTACACCAGTTCCCTCCAACTCCAATGCCAACGCTTGCGTGTAGGAAAGTACCCAACGCTTGATAGCTGAATAGTTGCCGGTATATATCCAACTTGATGCCGACGAGACGTTGATAATTGTGCCTTTAGCGCGTTCTTTCATCGAACGAGCAGCAGCGTTCGAAAGTAGTAGCACCGCCGTCATCATGGCAGTCATCGCTTGTTCTTGAATGCTCATGTCTGCATCCAATAACGGTGTGTGTAACCCAAACCCCGCGTTGTTAACCAAAGTGTCTACTGGATGCGCATCGTCTAATAACCGTAGTCGCACCTTGTTGATGTCGTTGCGTAACGTCAGATCGGCGACCAATGTTTCGACATTCACCGCAAATCTCGCATGGAGGTCTGCGGCTGTTTCTGTAAGCCGTTCTTGGTCGCGCGCTACCAGAATCAGATCATCACCCATACGAGCCAATGCTCTGGCAAAAGCCAACCCAATGCCTGACGTACCCCCAGTAACCAGTGCTGTTGCCATAACTTAAACCCCAATCAGTTCTGCTGTTTGTCGCGCCATCGCTAACTCCTCGTTGGTGGGCACTACCATCACCAACAACGCTGAGTCGCCGGCGGAGATCACGCGCACCCCGCGCGCTTTGCTCTCATTGGCTTTGACGTTCAATTTGGCTCCGAACACCCCCAACCGTTCCACTACGGCAGCGCGCACCTGCGAATCGTTCTCGCCAACTCCGGCGGTGAACGTCAACACATCACAACCGCCGAGTAAGGTGATGTAGGCGCCGATATAAAACACCAGCCGACGAACATACACGTCAAATGCCAACTGTGCTTGCGCGTCACCCGCTACAATTTTGGCACGCACATCACGCATATCGGACGATCCGGCAAGCGCTAGCATTCCGGAGGATTTGTTGAGCATGGTATCAACTTCTTCGATACTCATCCCCACCTGTTCCATGAGATATTTGTGTAACCCCGGGTCAACATCACCAGAACGGGTGCCCATCACCAACCCTTGATTGGGAGTCAGCCCCAAAGTGGTATCGATGGCTCTGCCATCATCAACTGCGGAAACCGACGCACCGTTGCCAATATGGGCTACCACTTGCTTCACCGGCCGCCGCATCACTTCACTCACTTTGCTAGATACGTAATAGTGCGAAGTACCGTGGAACCCATACTTACGAATCGATAACCGTTTTGCTAACTCTGGGTCGATAGCGTAGGTGTACGCTTCCGCAGGCAATGTGGTGAAAAACGCGGTATCGAAGATGGCGACGTGCGGCACATCAGGCAGTACCTCACGGGCGGCTCGGATACCATCGATACCAGCCGGGTTATGCAACGGCGCGAGCGGGGAAAGCTCTACTAGCGCTTCTATCACCGCGTCATCGATAAGCGTGGGGGCGCTGAATCTATCACCACCATGCACGCTGCGATGTGCCACTGCCACCACACCCGCTAGGTCTGGGCCGTATTTGGTGAACAACTCCACAATTTCATGCAGTGTAGTTGCGTGGTCAGGCAGTTGTTTCTCGATGACGTATGACTCACCCGCCACAACATGTTCCACATCGCCTAGTGACATTCCGATACGTTGTGCTTGACCACCAGCCAGCACAACTTCAGATGCAACATCAATGAGTTGGTATTTGATAGAACTGGAACCGCAGTTCAGCACCAGAATTGGCTTCATCGAACCTCCGTGTCTTAAGGGCGCGTGCTTGTTGTCAGCCTAGCCTAGGGGAAGCACAGGTGCGACAACTAGCAAACTGAAACCTTGTAGCATGAGCCGCGCTTGGCACGTGGAAACTTAACAAAGCATTGGATGTGCTTTGTGAAGTTTGTGAAACGATTAACCTCACCTCAAAACGTGTACTCGCTACATTGGGGGTTGAATATCTACCGGCACATCGAAGTCGAAGTAATCAATGATGATATTTTCAACCGACGATTTAATCTCGGCACGAACTACCCGGCCAGATTCCGTCAGCCAGACATCCACCGAATCAATCTGAGCTTGCTCAATAACGCCATCTCCGATAACACGGGAATGTTGCACTTTCACCCCGTTCAGCGTTGCTACTTCGATGTCTTCTACGATGCCGTTGCCAAATAGCATTGCCCAGTAATCCGTAGTTACTCCGGCCACACCCAACTCATTGTTACTATCTACTAACACTTCTTGCCACGAATCACCGACATCACGCATCCAACCTTGGGAACCGATGGTAATCAGTTCGCTGTTAGCGTCTTGCAAAAACAGCGTACCCTGCACTTTTAGGTTGTTCGGATCACTCAAGTCGGCATGAGCCTCAAAGATGACGTGCGTTGCCGCTGTTTCCGTGGTGGTACTTTCCATGCGAGTGGCGACAAATCTCAGGGTTTCCATCGCCAACCCAATACGACCGGCCAACTGCGCTGCCGCACTCCGCGGCGGCTCTGATGTCATCATAGAGCTAGGGGCATCGCTCGGAACAGTGACTTTTGGAACAACCGGCTGATCAGTTGATTCCGCACCGCACCCGCTGAATAACACAAAAGTTGCCACCATAACCGTTAACAACTTAACTGGCCGCTGCCAAGTGGCTGCGCGCTGCGCTACTTTCCGCAAGCGTTCTGGCGGCGTTGTCGAAAATTGTGATAGCACAACCCTCACTTTTCCTTCCTGGCTTTGCTATGGCATTTACCAGATGCGATTCACTGACATGTTATTCAGAAATCAATCAGCTAGCTAACCGCAGAACGGCGCATAGCCGGGAAGCCTGCTGCCTGTGCCTGCACTGCGGTGATAGCTATCGTTGAAACGATGTCGTCAACCATCGCGCCGCGCGATAGGTCGGTGACGGTCTTCTTTAGCCCCTGCAGGATCGGTCCGACGGCAACAGCGCCGCAGGTGCGCTGCACTGCCTTGTAAGCGATGTTACCGGTTTGCAAATCTGGAAATACAAACACCGTGGCTCTACCGGCAACCGGTGAACCCGGCATTTTGAACTCCCCTACCTCCGGATCGATCGCTGCGTCGAACTGCAGCGGGCCGTCTACCGCTAAATCCGGACGACGGCTACGCACTAAGGCGGTGGCATCCGCTACCATATCCACATCTGGGCCGACACCAGAACTGCCCGTAGAGTACGACATCATTGCTATCCGCGCTTCGATGCCAAATGCGGCGGCGGTAGTGGCGGTAGCAATGGCAATATCGGCAAGTTGCTCCGGCGTGGGGTTCGGGTTGACGGCACAATCAGCGAACATCAACACTTGATCTTCCATACACATGAAATATGAACCGCTCACCACTTTCACATCCGGGCTGGTCTTGATTATTTCAAAAGCAGGGCGGATGGTATTTGCCGTAGTGTGGGCAGCGCCAGACACCATCGCATCAGCATCCCCGCAGTACACCATCATGGTGCCAAAGTACGCCGAGTCGGCAAGCTTAACTACAGCCTGTTCGTAGGTCAATCCTTTATGTTTGCGCACTTCGGCCATCGTGGTGGCATAGCGATCAACGCGCTGCGCATCATGTAACGAAATGATCTCAGCTGCGCTGATGTCCAACCCTAGGCCGGTGGCGCGGCAGCGCACCTCGTCTTCTTCACCCAATAGCACAATGTCAGCAACGTTGCGCTCCAACACGATAGCGGCGGCTGACAATATCCGCGCGTCGGCGCTCTCCGGCAACACCACTCGACGACGCTGAGCGCGTGCTTGCTCCATGATGTCATATTCAAATCGATGCTGAGTGCGTAAGCTGCGCCGCGGCGCATCAAGGCGACGCATAATCTCCGGCAGATTGATGTGAGTTTGCAACGCTAGATGGATTCCGCGCACTTTGCGCGGAGTTGCCATCGCAAACCCCTCAACCTCAGAGAGCACTTGCGCCACCGAATAGGTGTCCAGTGGGCTGGTCGCTATGGGCAAATCCAGTTCCAGACCGTCTATGATGTTGCGCACTTGTTTTGGAATCTTATAGCCACCCACCAAAACCAACGCCGACAATTTTGGCATTCCTTTTGCCTTTTGACTAAGCAGTACGCCGGGCAACAGGTCTATACGGTCAGATGCCATAATCAAGGTAGTTTCGTCGGTGATACGCGCTAACAGGTGCGGAAGCGTCATGCCGGATACCGCGACATGCAAACTCTCTTGACCAAACGCATCAGCCGAACCGCGCACCACGCTAGCGGAGATAGCATCAAACTGCATCTGCACTGTCGGCGCGGAAAGCAACGCATCCTCAGGCAACACCCCCACCAGATGCTCCCCTAACTCCAGTAACTCCGTTTTTACCTCTGCGATGCAGGTGGCATCAACGCGGCTAGCCACTACTCCTATGATGTGGTTATGTAGCCGCACAAACTCATCGATAGTGTAGTGCCCGGCACGTAGCAACTGTTCCGGCGTTTTGTTTCGTCCGCTGATGAGCGCCAACACCGGAGTGTCGAGATTGGCTGCGATACGGGCGTTAAGTGTGGCTTCGATGGGAGTGGACACATCAGAGAAGTCGGAGCCGATGACGACTATAGCGTCGTAACTCGCCCGGAGCGCACCCATCTGGGTAATCATGGTGGCGATAGCGGATTCTTGGTCGGCGGCCATCTCTTCGTAAGTGACCCCAACGGTGCTCTCGAATAACTGATCGAGATGCGCAATCCTGATGATATTTTCGGTGATCTTATCCGCGTCACGAGTGAGCACCAACGGACGATAAACGGCTACCCGTAATCCTTCGGCCACCCACGCCTCAGTTATGCCCAGCGATAGCAACGACTTACCTACCCTAGCTTCAGCGGCAGCAACGTAGACAGTTTTGGTCATAATCTCAACTTTAACCGGTTCTTAGCACCCACTGCATGAATAGTTGTTTAGTTCTTAGCTCAGATAACTAAACGTAACGAGTTTGGGGCAATAGGCTTATAGACATGACTACCGCACAACTACTCATCGGCTCCCACGTAGCGGCCGCCGACCCAATTAACGAAGCGCAGACCCGAGATGCCGATATTGTGCAGTTCTTCCTAGGCTCACCGCGGCGTTGGAGTGCACCAACAGTGTCATATCCCGGCGGAGCGGCAGCACTGCTAGCTGACACACAAGCCGCAAATATTGGGGTGTATATCCACGCCGCATATCTGATAAACGTTGCAACGTCGAACAATAGAGTGCGCATTCCAAGCCGTACTTTGCTGCAAGCCACCTGCACGCTGGCGTCCCAGATCGGCGCACGCGGCGTAGTGGTACACGGCGGCTCGGTGAGCGCAGACGATGATATTCAAGTTGGTTATGACAACTGGTTCAAAGCCATCGATGCCCTAGAGACCGACGTGGCGCTGCTCATCGAAAACACTGCGGGCGGGCAACATTCGGTAGCGCGTCACACTGCATCAATAGCCCGGCTCTGGGAACGTATCAGCACTGCCAGAGCGTTCAATAAAGTGGGGTTCTGCTTAGATACCGCCCATGCTTTCGCTTCCGGAGAAAACTTTGAAACACTGGTTTCGCAACTCAGCGCCATCACCGGACGCATCGACCTAGTACACTGCAACGATTCGCAATCGGCGGCCGGTACCGGTGCCGATCATCACGCCAACTTAGGACAAGGCCAGATACCAGCGGCCGATTTAATAGCGGTAATTAAAGCCGCCGCCGCACCAGTGCTTGTCGAAACTCCTAACGGAGTTGTGGGACAAACGGCGGACATCGCCTGGCTACGAGCGCTCAGCTAGTCATACCGATTGGCGCGCGTGCGCACCAAAACCATTTACTTACCCGCGCACTCGCAACCCGGAGAGCACCATTTCGGGATGCAACCGGAACAGTAACGCCATTTCTGGCCCCATGCCGAACCCGCACTCGTCGCAAACTCCGGCATCTTGCCCAGGGCAGTGCATTATGCGGGTACCATCCGATTCTACGAAGTTGGATATCCAGCAGGCGCGATAGTGCGCAAACGATTTAGGGTTGCGTAACAGTTTTATGCCGGTTTTCGAGTTCATAATGGGATAACCGACTCGCTTTAGCAAGTTGGCGGTAGCCGTAATCTTGGCGCGCACTGCCGGCGGCACCACTAGAGCGCGATCTCCATAGGGCACATAAAAGCTAAACGACATGCGTTTCAACTTCGGATGATCTTTCACCAACTTTGCCACCTGCGCGAAATCGCGCCAGTTATGTGCCGTCACCGTCATGTTAACGTTCATGTTGGGGTGGGTAGCTTCGGATATGTGGTGCAATGCTTTAGCGAAAGTGCCGACACCTCGCTGATAGTCATGTTCACTTTCCAACCCGTCAATACTTATCCAAACTAAGTCAGAGTTCACGTTGATCGGTTGCTGTGCATTGGTGGTGACCGTAGTGGAGAAGAATCCAACTTCGCGCGCCAACTCAACCAGTGTGTTGATGTCGGCACCGTGCACTCGATCCCGCCATAACAGCGGCTCGCCGCCCTCAAAATCAACGATACGACTACCCGCGTCATAGCTGAACTGGAGATGCTCGCGCACCTCGTCATAGGTCATGGTAGAAACGTATGGCCCTTCGCGTACCACATTGCAATGTTTACACTTCAAATTGCAGCGGTCAGTGATGAAGATGACAGACTGCAAAGGCCGCCGCTCACCTAGCAGTTTGCAACGTACGAACCAGCAAGCGTAGTACGGCAGTTCCTTAACGATACGCTGATTAAGTAACTGTTCTTTTCGCAACGGCATGGATTTCACCACCTAATAAAGCTGGCTATCGCCAGGATGCTCACAAACATCATCAATAGATTACGCGCAAGATACCAGCGAACCATGAACCAGTCGATGCCAGAACTTTTGATGCGTTCCCAATTCCCGAGCGATCCGTACCACAGTTTTGGTGAGTGATCGATTTCGGGATGCCGGACATATCCACAAAGTAGCTTCCAGAACTCGAACGCCAACGGTAGGCTCAACAGCACACCGAGCGACGCTTTAGTGAGTTCCCCCAACAGCACGCCAACTCCTACCGCAACATATGCGGACGCTAACAATCCGAACGTCACCAGCAACCCCCGCTCTTTAGAACCGAGCGCCACCACCAGCGTGATGCGCGCGTGCGCCTTGTCAGACTCGAAATCCATAATGGCGTGTGCGTTCAAAATGTTGATAGTGAGCAATCCGGTAGGGATAGCAGCCCAGATCGCAACCGAATCCAGTCGCCCACAAGCTACGAAGTAAGCCGCTGGCACCAAGATAAGCCCGAAAATGATTCCGGTAACAACTTCGCCCAAGGCGTGATACGAAAGTTTCAATGGCGGCCCGGAGTAGAGATACCCCAATACGCCAGCGACACCTGCGAAAATGAGTGTCGCCGGGCCACGAACCAGCAACACCACCACTGCGAACCCCGCCGCCAACCCTAGGAATGCCACCGCAGCCTTGGCGACATCCTTTGGAGTAGCACCTTGCGCTAAATAGGCGCACTTTCCCATCCGGGCACGCACTCCGCCGTCGCTCAACGCCTGGCGTTGCGCTACCGCACCGCTGGTGTAATCGAAGTAGTCGTCTAGCAGGTTGAGACCACAATGCGCGAACGCCACTCCTAAAAACCCGGCGATGACGCAAACCACGTTGAAGTTATTTGTTGCGCCCGTTTCCTCATGTATCCAAGCGGAAAGCGCCAGCAAGGTACCTAGCAGGTATGGGGTCAGCGACTGCCCTAACGCTGGCGGACGCGCTGCCTGAAACCAGAATCGAAACGATTTATGGGCGATAAACGACACTGCTTCAACTCATTCCTGCACTGCTCATTTTTACGAACATACTTTGAAAATAACTACGATTCATAAACATAACTTGACTAACGAACTGGACGGTGCCCGTGAATTAACCGCTAATCGCCTAATTCGCCTCTAACTCGCTACTATTCGGTGTTTACGTTACGCTTGCCGCTCACCTCAGTGAGTGAAATGCGCACCACTGCCACGCCGCGACCTAGTTGTGTGGGCAGTTCCGCACCCCGTCCCGGAGCATATCGTTCCACCAACAGCGCAGTGCCATGACGGCGCTGCGCATCATCAGTAAGCACAGCAGCCCGGCCGAACCCGATCACCGATTCATATTCTGCGCCTAACATGCAAACCGCTCCAGCGGTACCTGTCAGTTTTAAGTACGACGACACTTCAAAGCACACCTGGGGGTTTGCGGCGATGGCAGCAATTTTTCGCCCTACCGGAGCGCCGTGAAAGTAGAGCGTGATTTGATTATCAAGCACCTCGAACCCGTAGTGCAGTGGTACCACATACGGCCCTTCGTCTGTAGTGAGTCCTAAATGTCCAATATCGGAGCGGGATAAAATGCCAGCGATCTCTGCCAGATCGGTGACCGCACGGTCGGCACGTCTTAACTGCATGAGGTAATTCTATTCATGCAACCTTGATCTAAAACTCACCAGTGGAGTTTACTGAACCTACTTCAGTGGCTACTAGATCGATAATACAAGCTCGTGGCGCACAGTTGAGCCGCAACGGTGTATATGGGTTAGTTCCTAACCCGGGGCAGACATGCAGCCAAGTGTTCCGGTAGCGATGTAATCCGGATGCCAACGCTGTCGGTAAATCGCAGTTGGTAGTAAGTGCGCGCCCGCCTGGTAGACATACTTGCCCGCCATGGGTGTGTCCGGCAAAGATCACATCGACTCCATCCGCCGACATGGCATCCAATACTTTGCGATACGGAGAATGCGTGACTCCGATGACCAGTTCGGCGGAAAGATTCGTTGTTATTTCTTCCCGGCGCTGCGGCGGGTGCTGCATAGCAGAAGTACGCGCACTGATATTTGCACTTTCAATAGCTTTGCCGTAGTCGTCTAACCCCAGGTGCGCATCATCGGTGCCTTTGAACGTCACTTGTATACCGCCTAAACACGTTCTCCACGCTTGATTGCTGACATCTTTCCAACCGATGTCGTCAAAAGCTGACTTCAACCGCTCCCATGACAACGCTGCGTTAGGGACCCTTGAAGCCGTCGCCCAACGACTGCCAGCCAGATAGCGTAGCGGATTCTTAAGAACAGGTTTGAAGTAATCATTTGAACCGAATACAAACACTCCGGGCACGGTGAACAATCGTTGATGCGCCGCGAGATAAGCATCCAAAGCCGCATCCGAAGCGAGAGAATCACCCGTAGATACCACCAGATCAGGGTTAAGGCTGGCAAGGCTGGTTATAAAATCAGCTAACTTGTGGTTCCCAGGCATGAAATGTTCATCGGAGATGTGCAACACGCGGATACGCTGCGCACCAACCGGCAACACCGCTGCTTGATGTGCCGCAACTCGATAGTCATGGTTGCCATGTAGCGCCGCCAATAGCATCCCGCCAGTGAGCATCCCCGCAGCGGCCACTGCTTTCCCCGCTCGCATCATTTATCAGGGAACCTCTGTAGTTGCGGATGTGGCAGGCGCGGACGAAGTACTGGTAGTGGTAGGCGGGATCGTAATCGTGGTGGTAGGCGGGATCGTAGTTGTAGTAGTGGGCATAATCGTTGTTGGCGGCGGTTTCGACGTGGTTGTGATGGTAGTCGTCACGGACGGCGTGATATACGAAACTGTTAGCGTCGGCGGTTCTGGCTCTTCGGTAGGAGTTGGGGTGAGACGGTTATTAAACGACCCTCGAATTGGGTTGTAATGCTCGAATGGAATCACCGGTTGTTCAGTTAACGCTTGCGTCATAACGGCTCGCAAAATCGGGCCTGCCGTGGAGCCGGAACTGTACGGAATACGTCTGCCAGAAGGCAGTAACAAACCCGTGATCGATTTATCACCACCGCGCACGGCATCCCAATACGTGCTGCCATTATCGGCTGCCACAGCGACTGCCGTAGCATAATTCCTAGTGAATCCCATGATCCAGTAGGCATATGCGTCATCTGTGGTACCAGTTTTGGCAGCTTGTGGCCAGGAACCAGCTACCCGTCCTTCACTAGCGCCAGAGCCGTATATCACTTGGTTTAATATCTGCGATACTCCATCGGCCACCGCTGGGTCTATCACCTGCTGGCAGTTGGCATCCGGCACCGCTCGTGAGTTTCCGTCACGATCTTCCAAAGCATCAATGATGATCGGGTCGCAGTGCACCCCACGAGCAGCAAAAGTGGCATACGATTCAGCCATGTTCAACGGAGCCACCTCCGCAGACCCAAGAGTAAACGATGGAATACTGTCGTAGTGGTAATCGTCAATCAGATCAGATCCGCCGGTTTCTGGATGCACTCTTGCGGCATGTAAACCAGTGTATTTCGCCATATTGACCGTCTGGCACACCCCCACATCACGAATAAGTTGCGCAAAATAAGTGTTCACGGAGTCGATCGTGGCGTTGAGGAGGGTGATCTGCCCGTACTCTGAGTCACCGAAGTTGCGTACCGTCCACGGGGTGTATACGGCACCGTCGCAAGATTGGAACGCATCTTTGCTGAAATCCATATTTTTGGGAGCATCATAATAGTGCCCCAACGACGCACCTTGCGATAAAGCGGTCGCTAACGTATACGTTTTGAAAGTAGAACCAGCTTGGAAACCCCCGGCACCACCCATCCAATTTTCGACCGCATAGTTGTAGAACGTTTCACCAGCTTCAACATTTGAACCCATAACTGGACGCGACTGTGACATCTGCAAAATACGCCCGGTGCCAGCTTCCACGGTAGCCGACACTGCGATAACGGGGTCGCTGGGAGCAGCCCGCTCCATCACAGCGGTGATTGCAGCATCCATGGCTTTAGGATCGATAGTGGTGTGAATCGTTAGCCCGCCACGGTGCAAAAAGTTCAAACGCGCTTCCGGGGTGGCACCGAACATGGCCATCTGCTCTGATGCAAAAACCTGTTCAATGTACTGGCACACAAACGGATAAGCAGCGAATGCGCAACCAGAATTAAACGATGTCACCTTTGATTGATCGAACGACTCCGCTTTAGCGGCAGCCGCTTCCGCTTCTGTAATCATCGCTACATCCGGGTGAGCCATTCGGTTAAGCACCACGTTACGGCGCGTTATCGCGGCACCCTCATAATTGATTGGGTCGGTGGTTGCCGGATTCTGCACCAAACCCGCGAGCATCGCAGCTTGTGCAAGTGTCAATTCACTCGCATGAACTCCGAAATAATGGGCGGCAGCCGCT
>JAIRZI010000089.1 GCA_031267295.1 Propionibacteriaceae bacterium
ATCTGGATGTAATACGCTTGGTGGCAGTTTTCTTGGTTATTTTTAACCATACGCCGGGGTTTCAATACTATATAACGAGAACGGCGTGGTTAGCGCGTTACAGTTACATGGCAATTGCAATAGTGGATAAAATAGCTGTTCCGCTGTTCTTCATGGTATCGGGGGCGCTGCTACTGGGCAAAGACGAGCCTATACGGACATTGCTGGTGAAGCGTGTTGCGCGCATGGTGGCTGTGCTAGCAGTATTCTCTACCGTTTACTTTGCACTTAGAATTTGGGGTCTTGTCGGTAACCCGCTCACGCTCGAATTTAGCGAGTTTTTCAAAAGTTTTGTGAGGGGTGTTTTCAACGGCACCATTCAAGGCCCATTGTGGTTTATGTATGCCTATATAAGTTTTCTGTTAGCGTTACCGCTGTTGCGTGCAGCGGCACAAAATATGCAGCGAAACTCTTGGATTCTTCTCATTGTGGTCTCACTACTGGTGTGGTCTTTCAGGTTAATCGGCAAGTTAGAACTAGGAGTTGCTCCGCATGGGCATGTGACTTCCGCACTGTTGAACTCCATATGGGGTTACCCATTGATGGGCTATTATCTGCACAACGTAGTGCAGACAGGTTCATGGAAACGCATTGTGACTGGGTGGGGGTGTGCAGTGGCTACGGTTGTTATTAGTTGCTGGTTAATTGAAAAGGATATTGCTGGTGGTGCGCCGCCTGAATCAGCAACTTATCTGGATTTTTTCGCTATATTGCTGGCAAGTTGTATTTTTGTGGCAACCCGTTGGCTGTTTTCATATATTCCGGCGGGGCAGACTGCGATTTATCGTTTGCGAGTGCTTGGGTCATTAACATTTGGAGCGTATCTACTTGAGGGTATTACTAGGGAGATATTTTTTGAGCGAGTTTTCAATTTCTTTGCCCCGCACATTAACGATATGGTTTCAACTTTTATAGGAGTCGCCGTTTGCATGGCAGTAGGTCTGCTATTTACTTGGGTTTTGAAGCGCATTCCCGGCATTCGTTACTTGCTGTAGTTGGTGAGAATGGCTTTGATTTCATAAGACATGCCGGTTACTTTTCCGTATTTCGTCGGCCCCTCAATGATGGCTACCGAAGCTATCTTCATGCAGCAGTATCAGGGACAGTGGTTGATGCTCCTAGGAGCCGCCGCCGTCTGTTGGGTGGTTGCCGCTGTGATCCTTATGTCGTCGGCTTTGTGGCAGCGGTTATTAGGTGACAAGGTGCTTGCTGCATTCGAGCGACTCATGGGAATGCTGATCACCACTTTGAATAGCTCTGATTTATGCCCAAGGTTTACATCACCATAACCACTTCCACACTAAAAAGGGAAAACTCGCATGTTTCGCTAACTGCTAGGTTCATGGTGTAGCTGTGGGGGGTTAGTTGTCTTGAGTTTCTCATTTTCGGATGAGATGGGAGGATGGAGTTTTGGTTGCGGTTTGTGGGGTACCGGTGTTTAGGTACCTCCCATCGTCTTACTTAAAGTACATTCAAGAATTGTGCGCAAAAATATCACCTAAATGAAGCAGAACTCCTAACCAGACCGGCAAACACTCCAAGATCACCTCAACCATGATAAAAATCAGGATTCACGCCTAGTAATGCGCTGTTGCAGGGATTTAACCATTGGCGAGCGAGCTTTGTTGTCAACGTTTTCGTAGTTGCTGAGTGAGAGCGGTAGCGTAAGCGGCATTCACGCTCTCCCAGGTGTAGTGGCTCTGCGCGCGCGCTAAAGCGGCGGCAGCTAGCTGTTCTTGAGTGGTTTGGTTGGCTAACACTTCCAAGCAAGCGGTGGCGATATTTTTGGGTTCTGCGGTACTGAAACGCCCCGCATCGCACAACACTTCGCGGTTATACACTGTGTCGCGGGCGACGATAGGTGAACCACAAGCCATAGCTTGTACTAATGCTGGGTTGGTGCCGCCGACGCTGTGCCCATGAAAATAAACTCCAGCATGTTGCCAAAGTGCGTGCAGCAGATTGTCGTCGGAGAGGTGCCCATAGCAGTGTACTCTGGGGTTGGCGGCGGCTAACGCTTCCACTTGAGCATCGATTTCGCCACCATAACCAGACGAACCGACGAGCACCACGTCGTAATGCTGTGCGATGGTTTCGGCGGCAGTTAGGAACTCCGCAATGGTGTTCTCTGGCACGAAGCGCGCTACCACCAAAGCGTAACCCCGATGCGTCAACCCTGGTGGGGTTGGCAGCGCGGCTACTGAGTCACCACCATAAGCGATTATGGTTCCGCTGCGAGAGTAGTCATGTTGCCAACGTTTTGCGATCGCTGCCGCGTCGAATATCAACGCATTCGATGACCAAGCGGTAAGCCTAGCGCCAACCTTGAACACCGCACGCGCCAATTTGCCCCATTTGGCGCGTTCCCACTCAATACCATCCACATTTGTCAGTACTGGAATCCCGCGCAGCCGCAGCAGTGGAATCCAAAAACCGTTAGCGACGTTCATAACTAGCGCCACATCTGGCTTGTGAAATAAGGTATGCAACGCTGCTGTTAAACCGAATGTTAGGGTGCTGAGCGATTTGGAATCAATACCGGGGGTGATGGTCGTTTTCACTCGCGGGTCGTAAGTTGCATCATCGTTTCGGCTAGCCCCTGGTCGAGCGTAAACCCGAACATCCCAACCGTGTGCGCCAAGGTAGGGAGCCAGCCGTCTAATACAGGTTTCAAACCCGCCATAGTAGCTAGGGTAGCCCCGAACGCCGATGATTGCCAGCTTATGCATCGAGCCTCCACAGGTTATGTTATGCGTAAAACACAAGCCTAGTTCATGTTCCTAATACGGCATCGCTTTTATGGGAGCTGCCGTTCGCGTGGTAGTAGGTCTGTTATTTACCTAGGTTTTGAAGCGCATTCCCGGCATTCGCTACTTGCTGTAGTTGGTAAGAAATGGTTTTGATTCCATTCTGGTAACGGTAATGACTCTCGCAAGTTTGTTAGTGGCGGGCTAGCTACGCGAACTAGGTGCCCAAAGGTCAACTCCAGCATCGACACCATATTGATTGATGGCACTTAACTCCGTGGCGCTGAACTCCAAATTTGTAAGCGCGCCGAGGTTTTGTTGTAACTGCGCTACCGATGACGCGCCGATGAGTGCCGAAGTCACTCTGCCGCCGCGTAACACCCAAGCGAGCGCCAACTGAGCAAGTGTTTGTTCGCGTCCTTGCGCGATAGCGTTTAAGCCACGAATTCGGGCGAGCACATCGTCGTTTATCCAACTGCTACGCAGTGACCCGTTGCGTGCCGCCCGCGAATCGCTCGGCACACCGTTTAAGTAGCGGTCGGTGAGTAGCCCCTGAGCGAGCGGCGTGAATGCGATAGAACCCATGCCTTCTTTATCCAGTTGATCTTGCAGCCCACTTTCAATCCAACGGTTGAACATCGAATACGCAGGTTGGTGAATGAGCAACGGAGTGCCAAGATCGCGCGCGATGCTGGCAGCTTCGGCGGTGCGCTCCGCCGAATAGCTGGAGATACCGACATAGAGTGCTCTGCCGGAACGCACGGCGCGATCCAGCGCACTGATCGTTTCTTCGATAGGGGTATCCGGGTCGAAGCGATGCGAATAAAAAATATCCACATACTCCAGCCCCATGCGTTTCAGTGACGCATCAAGGCTAGCCAGCAAGTATTTACGGCTACCGCCAAATCCGTAAGGCCCAGGCCACATCTCCCAACCGGCTTTAGTGGAGATGATTAGTTCATCGCGGTATGGTTTGAAATCGCTAGCAAATAACGACCCAAAGTTAACTTCGGCTTGCCCCGCAGGTGGCCCATAGTTATTCGCAAGGTCAAAGTGAGTGACACCAGCATCGAATGCAGCTCGCAGAATCGCACGCTGATTCCCCAATGTTTTGTCATCGCCGAAGTTCTGCCACAAGCCAAGCGAGATGACGGGTAACTTCAAACCCCATTTGCCGACATGTCGGTAAATCATCGAGCCGTCATAGCGGGCGGAATTCGCAGCATATGTGATACCAGTGTTCAACATGAAAGCCAGTCTAAGCGCGTTTGTTGCCCATTTCTAAACAAGATGTCTGCTACGTGCTACCGGATGTCAGTGCAGTAACTAATGAGAGCTGTTTTTGCACAGCTAGTGAAAAATGACGCGGTAGTAAAAGTTGGTTCCGGATAAGAATACAAAATATCTCAAGAAGTGTTGATGAACAGGGGGACGGGGCATCCCGGTAGACTGACTCGCATGACATTTCAGTTGTATGACGAACAACTGGGTCGAGTGGTACCCTTCGAGCCAATAAATCCCCCCGAAGTGTCGATCTATAGCTGCGGTCTTACAGTGCAATCGGCACCACATTTAGGGCATCTGCGCAAAGAAGTGGTATCCGACGTGCTCAAACGGTGGCTAGGAGCCAGCGGCTATCAAGTGAAACTGGTGATAAACATCACCGACATCAATGAAAAAATCGAGACGAAAGCGCGAACTCGCAACATCGAATGGTTTCAACTGGCTTATGAGGTGGAACTTGATTTACATCAAGCGCGTCGAGTGTTGGGTATCATGCCGCCAGATTACGAACCGCGCGCGTCCGGGCATATCAGCGAACAAATCGCTTTAGTAGCACGACTGATTGAAAGGGGATATGCCTATGCCGCGTCCGATGGCTCTGGGGATGTGTACTTTGATGTGCGTCGCTGGTCGGAGTACGGACAACTTTCTAACCAGTCGATAGACGCGATGCTAGACGGTGAAGAGATCGACACTCGCGGTAAGCATGACGCTCACGATTTCACGCTCTGGAAAGGCGCAAAATCGAGCGACCCGCCAACCGCTATCTGGCCTAGTCCATGGGGACAAGGTCGTCCTGGTTGGCATTTGGAGTGTTCAGTGATGGCAGTAAAGTATCTGGGCGACACTTTCGATATTCATAGCGGCGGTCTTGATCTTAAGTTTCCGCACCACGAAAACGAACAGGCACAGGCACACGCTGCTGGATACGGTTTCGCGCGTCACTGGATGCACAACGCTTTTCTTACACAAGCTGGTGAGAAGATGAGTAAGTCGCTCGGAAATACCGCAAGTGTAACTGAGTTAGCGCGGGTGTATCCGCCACGAGCGTTGCGGCTTTATTTGATAGCTCCGCACTACCGTTCTATCGTCGGATTCTCAGACGACGCACTCGTGGAGGCGACGACGCAGTTGGAACGCATCGACGGATTTTTAGCGCGTGCCGGCGCAGCTGCCGCAACCGAGTTCAATTTCGATGCCCTACCGACGGCATTCGTCGCCGCTATGAACAGCGATCTTGGTACCCCAGCAGCATTTGCGGTGCTTTTTGACACTTTGAAGGCGGGCAATAAAGCGTTGGATGCGCAAGATACAGTGAGCGTCGCTACTGCGTTACGGGCGGTGCGAGCGATGCTGCAAGTATTGGGGCTAGACCCGTACGCTCCTGAATGGGCGGAGTCCGGTGGTAACTCCGAGTTAAATGTGTTGCTAGACACTCTGATACGGCTGATGCTTGAGCAGCGTGCAGCAGCGCGCGAACGTAAAGACTGGAGTGCGGCTGATGCCATCCGTGACCAACTGATAGCCAGCGGTGTCAAAGTTGAAGATTCGCCAACTGGAGTGCGTTGGAGTATCGGGTGAGTTACCTAAAAGACGGAGGTGTTGTACGGTTTGTTGCGTGTGGTTGTGATGTGGGAGCGTAGGAGTTGCAGCGTTGTTGATGGCGCTGAATCTTAAAGTTATAGATTTATTTGGGGCGTATTGGAGCAGTTATATGAGCGGCACTAGAAACAGAAACACCGCCGGGTCTGGCGGGCGTATCCGTAAATCGTTGGAGGGTCGTGGCCCTACACCGAAAGCAGAAGACCGGGTTTATCACAAAGCGCATCGCGATAAGGTGTTGCAGGAACGGGTGCAGGCGCGTCGTCCAGGGGGGTTGAAAGCATCGTCTAACGGGAAAGGCGCTGGTGCTGATTGGGTGGTGGGACGTAACCCAGTATATGAGACGCTGCTGGCGGGGATACCGATACGTAGCGCATATGTTGCCGAGGGGGTGGAACGCGACTCTCGGTTACGCGATATTTTAGCTTTCAGTGCCACTAACTCGGTTCCGCTCTTGCAGGTTACCCGCGCTGAGCTTGATAGGTTAACTGGCGGGGCGCTACACCAAGGGGTAGCGCTACAGTTGCCGTCATATCAGTACGCTGATGCTGATGAACTGCTCGCTACCGCATTGACTGAAACGACGGAGGCGCTGCTGGTGGCGCTTGACGGTATCACCGACCCGCATAATTTGGGGGCGATTATCCGCTCCGCTGCCGCATTTGGAGCGCATGGTGTGGTAATCCCTGGTAGGCGTTCAGCATCGATGACGGCGGTGGCCTGGAAAGCATCCGCCGGTGCCGCCGCCCGGGTGCCGGTGGCGAAAACCGGCAACCTCAACCAGTGCATTGAGCGCGCAAAGCGGGCTGGTTACACAGTGATCGGATTGGCGGGTGAGGGCGATACTGACATTGCGGTGGTGCCTGGTATCTTGGGAGCGGTGTTGCTAGTTGTCGGTTCTGAAGGTGATGGGTTGGCTAGACTCACCCGGGAGCGGTGCGACTATCTGGTGCGTATTCCGATCACTTCCGCTATAGAAAGCTTGAATGCTTCGGTTGCCGCTGCCATTGCGTTGTATGAAGTGTCACGGGTGCGTAGTTGAATACATGAGCGAATTATTGAAACGCATTTGTCGTTTACTGCACATGCTTAATTCTTTTGATTGAAAAGCAAAACCATTGGATACAAAGAACCGATTAGCTAGCATCGACTTTGTCGAAAGGCTAACGGTAGCTAAGGATTGAACTATGAGCAACGTGGTAATTATTGGAGGCGGCCCTGGAGGAACTGCTGCGGCGCTATCGGCGTGTCGCCTTGGTGCAAACGTGACACTTATTGAACGGCACGGTGTCGGTGGTTCGGCGGTGCTTACCGATGTGGTGCCATCCAAGGCTTTGGTGTCTGTTGGGCAAACCATCGGACGGTTTTGTGAAGCGGCGACAGTTGGTTTACAACTAAGAACCGGCTGCGCCGCCGCTGAGGTTCCGGTTGACTTTCCCGCTATCACTAGCAATGTGCGCAAACTTGCCGTTGCCCAATCGCGGGACACTACGGCTGCCGTGCAGGCTGCTGGTGTGCGGTTGGTGACTGGTCTGGGGCGGCTGGATGGACGAAATCGCGTATTGGTGGAAACTCCAGCGGGCGAGCAGGCGTTCGATGCCGACATGGTGCTAATCGCTACTGGGGGTCGTCCCCGAGTGTTGGACACCGCCAAACCGGATGGGGAGCGTATCCTCAGTTGGGCGCAGGTGTATCAACTCACTGAACTGCCGCAACGGCTAGTAATTGTGGGTTCTGGTGTTACCGGTGCCGAGTTTGCTAGCGCTTTTCGTTCGTTCGGCTCTGAGGTGGTACTCGTTTCTGCGCGAGATGAAATCCTTCCAGGTCAAGACCCGGATGCTGCACGAGTCATTCACGATATGTTCGATAACCAAGGCATCCAAGTGCTCGACAATGCCCATGCTGCATCCGTCACCCGCAACGCTGACGGTGTTGTCGTCACTTTAAAGGATGGACGAAGTGTGCATGGTTCGCATTGTTTAGTGGCGGTCGGTGCTGTCCCTAACACTGAAAATCTGGGGTTGCCGGAAGCTGGAGTAGCGCTCACTGATAGCGGACACATCAAGATTGATGGCGTGTCGCGCACCACCGCTCTTGGAGTGTATGCCGCTGGTGATTGCGCTGATGGAATGAAGTTGGCATCGGTAGCATCGTTACAAGGTCGTATCGCTACCCGCCACGCATTAGGGCATACAGTGGCACCTTTGCGCGCTCGCATGATTGCATCTGGTATTTACACCACTCCTGAGGTGGCTAGTGTGGGTATTGGTGAAGCGGACGTGGCTGCCGGCACCATTAACGCGCGCTCGGTGATGGTGCCGTTAGCCACCAATGCCCGCACTAAGATGAAAGATTTTGACGGCGGTTTCATAAAACTGTTTTGCCTGCCCGCTACTCATATCATCGTCGGCGGGGTAGTGGTGTCGATGTTCGCCACTGAACTTATTCATGCGGTGTCGCTGGCGGTGAAGTGTCGGCTTACGGTAGAGCAGGTGGCTGAGACACCTGCGGTGTACCCCAGCCTATCCAGTTCAATCGCCGATGCGGCCGAACTGCTGCGCGGACATGTTGGCGAAGAGGTGGTGCTCTACTGAGCGGTGGTCATTTTGTGTGTAGGGGCGCATTCATCGGCGCTTCTCACGAACTGCGCTCTTTCCGATTGTGCTTTTGGGAATGGGTTTTGTTGCTAATACTTAAGGAAGTATCGACTTTCTCTGCATAGTCCCTGGAACGCGCGGATCGGGCGGTCTCACTCATCCCGTCCATTGCCCCAGTTATATATCAAGAAAACCAGTGCTCCTTTAGTACCACTTGAGTTGTTAGCTGTGGTATTGGTTGTCTGGACGGCAACGTCCAGTATGCTTGCTGCGGTGAGCGTAGCGCATTCTTCGGAACCGGAAAACACAGTGAGCAATGATGCCGTTGCGTTGCCGTTGAACGAAGAACCTGCCACCAGGATAGACAGCGAGACGATTGGGGTTTCGGAATCGGTTGCGGATGCTGCGGATAGCGCAACCATGCAACGCGAATGGTGGGACGATCCGGGGATGCCGTGGAAACATCAGCCGGGCAAGAGTGACATCGCTTGTATGGTGTGGATTGGGGTAGTTGCGGTATTCGGATTGGTGATGTTGCCGTTACGGGGCTGGCTGCTGGGACGAAGCGTGCCAGTGATGTTGGCTGTGATGGGGTCGCGCACGTCTGCTGCTGGTCTTGGTTCGCTGGTGCGAGTAGGTGATTTTTCAGCAACGTTGTGGATTCTTCCGATGCTTGCCGGTGTGGTGATGGCAAATAAGTTTGATTGGGTGTATTGGTGGGCTGGTCGGTTGTGGGGACGCGGCATGATTGAGGTGTGGGCGGGACGCTCAGCGCGAGCTGCTCGTAATTATGCGCGTGCCGAAAGATGGGCACGCAAATGGGGAGCAGTTGGTATCTTCATTGCGTATGTGCCGGTGCCACTGCCGTTGATGTCTGTGGTGTTTGTGCTTGCGGGAGCTTCTGGTATGAAAGTTAAGCGGTTCTTACTGCTTGATTGTTTATCGTGTTTTGTTTGGTTGCTGCTGCATTTTGTGCTTGGCTACGCTATCGGTGAACCTGCGGTATTTGTGTTACAGCAGTATGCGAAGTACGCCAATTATGTTGCTATTGCTCTGATTGTGTTTGTTTTAGGTAGCGCAGTGTTGAGCACTGTGCGGAAAGCGCAAACTGTTTAAGTGAGTAGTTTGTTGGCGGTGTGAACTCCCGAGTTTTTCCTTTTTACTCAAGTTATTATCCTTTCTGGATTGCTTTTCTGGATTGCTTTTCTGGATTGCTTTTCTGGATTGCTTTTCTGGATTGCTTTTCTGGATTGCTTTTCTGGATTGCTTCGTCGCTACGCTCCTCGCAATGACGGGGGAACTATGATCGCTGCTGAGTGTACCCGTTTCGGTAACTTGTGTTTTTCGCAGTGATGGGGGAGTTGGGGTCGCTGCTGAGTGTACCCGTTTCGGTAACTTGTGTTTTTCGCAGTGATGGGG
>JAIRZI010000008.1 GCA_031267295.1 Propionibacteriaceae bacterium
AAATGCGCCGCTTCATACCGATACTCCGACGTGAACTTCCTCCGATGCCTCACAACACTCATAATAGACACACTCCTAAGTTAGTCATGTGTCCGGAAAACGGGGTCAACTACAACCCATCACATCCTTCCAATAAGCCAACAAAAACCACCCGAGATACATATTGACACATCAGCACGAAACCAAAACAAGTTATCCACAACCAATATTTATCGAAAATAACCACACAAACAAAAATATTTCCTGCAAACCAGTTTTTGTTGCTTCTCAGGGGTGACCCAATCCACATTGTTAAATTGAAAAAACACCGTTATTACGGCCGTGGGCGACTAGGCTAGTAGCGCCAAAATGAAAGGAACCCTGATGATTCGCAAAGTTGCCCTCCTCACGGCTGGCGGTTATGCCCCCTGCTTATCGTCTGCTATCGCCGCTTTGGTGACTGAGTACGGACGGGTCGCTCCAGAGGTGACGATCATCGGTTACCGTCACGGCTATGAAGGGTTATTGAAAGGTGATTCAATCACTTTTACGCCCGAAGCTAAAGCACAAATTCATCGGCTATATGCTTTCGGTGGCTCTCCTATCGGAAACTCACGGGTTAAGCTCACTAACACTGCCGATCTGGTGAAACGCGGTCTAGTTCCAACGGAGAGCGACCCGCTACAAGTAGCCGCTAACCAATTGAGCAAAGATGGTGTCGATGTGTTGCACACTATCGGCGGCGACGACACTAACACCACCGCCGCTGACTTAGCCGCCTACCTGGCCAAAAACAATTACCCATTAACTGTAGTAGGGCTTCCGAAAACTATCGACAACGACATTGTGCCGATCAAGCAATCTTTGGGAGCCTGGAGCGCCGCCGACCAAGGAGCGCAGTTTGCCGCAAACGTCATCGCCGAACACAACGCCAATTCTCGGGTTCTTATCGTGCATGAGATCATGGGACGCAACTGTGGTTATCTAGCGGCGGAAACTACCCGGCGTTACCGCGCTTGGCTCGATACTATGGAGTGGTTGCCAGAAGTGGGGCTTAGTCGAGAAGCTTGGGACGTACACGCGCTCTACATCCCGGAGATGGCGCTAGATATTTCCGCTGAAGCGATACGTCTACGAGCGGTGATGGACAATATTGGTTGCGTCAACATGTTCATCTCTGAAGGTGCCGGGGTGCCTCAGATTGTCGCCGAGCTTGAGAAAACCAACGCAGATATTCCGCGTGACGCTTTCGGTCACATCAAACTCGACAAGATTAACCCCGGTAAGTGGTTTGCCAGCCAGTTCGCCACTTTGCTTGGCGCTCGAAAAGTACAGGTATTCAAATCTGGCTATTTCAGCCGTTCTGCGGCTTCAAACGCCGAAGACCTTGATCTTATCCACCGCAGCGCCGCATTAGCCGTACAGTCGGCCTTGCAGGGTTGTTCAGGCGTTGTTGGGATGGACGAAGAAGCCGACGATAGACTAACCACCATTGATTTCCAACGTATCGCGGGGCATAAATCCTTTGATGCCACACAGGGTTGGTACCAACAGCTGTTGAAAGAAATAGCTCAATACTGATTGAAAGCACCCTAATTGACGCGCCGCAGCCGTCTTTCGGCTAGTTCGTCTATTTGTTGCACCTCACAGACCACCGGCAGTTCAGCAATAGCGTTTCCCATATCCCGAACAATGCCGCCCAGTGTGATCGCAAATACCCCCTGGCCGCCTTTCACAATATCGAGCACTTCATCGTCCTCAATCGCTTCAAACACGCTAACCCCATCTGAGAGCAACGTCACCGCAGATAAATCTTGCACCCCTCGCGTACGTAGGTAATTCATAGCTATCCGAATCTGCTGTAGAGATATACCGGTGCCTAACAGTCGCTTCACCAAGCGGAGTAGCACTAAATCACGAAACGAATATAACCGTTGCGAACCTGAGCCAGTAGCACTATGCAGTTCTGGACGCACCAAATCGGTGCGTGCCCAGTAGTCGAGTTGCCGATACGATATGCCGACAACGGAGACGGCTACGGGAGCGCGGAAACCTCCAGCGGGTAGTGGATCATCATCGAACAATGAGTCTTGTTCCGCTTTGATAACCATACATCCTCCTCGAATCACCTGAATGTAATTCACACGTTAGACACTAACGACTAAGCCACAAAATAGCGACACATTTCTTGATAGCAAAGCCTCAAGTTGTGCTTGAAACCCATAGCTCCCCCAGCCCGCGAAATCTTGCAAACAAAATCTTTGACGGTTCAGCGCTTAACGGCGCATGACTTGGTACATCAATGCACCGTGCGTTTGAATAACCAACTGGGTTAGCTCTTGTAGCATCTCCGTCAACGCGACGTTGCGACGTTTAGGAATGAGTTGCTGCTCTACCATGCCAGCCTCGCGTTCCGCTGCAAGTTTGATAGCTTGCATATGACGGATGTCCATACCGTAGCCCTGTAACTTTTGATAGCACACACAGATCATGAGAGATTCACGACCATAATGCATGGTAGCGCGCCGCGGCATCACCATCTGTTGCCGCTCCAACTCAAGAAACGACGCTTCGGAAAGCCCAGCCATTTGAATCAGTTCGTGTCGAGTGAGCCGAATGGCACGTCGCTCCATCGGAGATTCCTCATGAACGATAGGTTCTTCGACTTCTGCAGGGCCTTCAGGTGTCTCAATCTGCGGTGGTTCTGCACCGCGATCTAGCATCTCCAGCCGTTCTCGAATCACTTTCAACGGCATGTAATAATCACGTTGCATCGTTAAGATATAGCGTAATCGCTCCACATCTGTTGCTGAGTAGCGCCGATAACCGGACGGTGCCCGTTCCGGAGTTATCAACCCCTCACCTTCTAGGAACCGAATCTTCGAAATGGTGGTTTCCGGGAAATCCGCGCGCAGCAACGGCAAAATGTTACCGATACTGCGCAGTTTCCCTGGTGGCATCAGGCGGCCTCCCCCTCGTTGAAAAACACCAGCATTCTGAACTTGCCGATCTGCACTTCGTCACCGGGGTGGAGATCATGCACATCGTCGATCAACGCTTTGTCAACATACGTTCCGTTCATAGAACCCTGATCGGCTACGCTAACGCCACCAGTTTCAGTGATGAGAAAGTCGGCATGATGGCGCGATACTGTGATGTCGTCTAAAAAGATGTCGGATTCTGGGGAACGCCCAACCGCAGTCACCGGTTTATCAAGCAGCACCCGCTCACGGTCTACACCACCACGAATCACAATCAAAAGTGCTTTACCGCTCGGCAATGCCGTAATATTAGCGGCCTCGTCGTCAGCTACATCGACAACTAGAAGTTCTTCTTCATAGAGCGGAATCACATTAGTGGTATCGCCACTACTCAACGCGGTGCCGAGCTTGGCACCGCACCGGGAGCAAAAATTACTGCCAGGCGAGCTTAGCAAGCCACAATTACCGCACTCAATCATGGAGTAAGTCTATCTGGCAAACACCCAGTTGTGCCGGGAATAAACCCCGTGTCAACTAATAACGCCATGATATACCGCCAGCACTTTTGAGCCGATAGTATCCCAAGAGTAGCGTTGCGCCACCGCTATTCCTCTCTTGGAGTCGAGCGGCTGCCGTAAAGTTTGCACAACAGCAGCCGCCAACGCCGCATAATCACCAACCGGCACAGTGCGGGCTACCACGCCTTGTTTATCACTCAACACTGCACGAAACTCCGGTAAGTCGCTAGCCACCACCGGCGTACCGCAAGCCAACGCTTCTAAAGTCACCATGCCGAAACTCTCCTGCCCGGTGTTAGGAGCTACTAGTACTGCGGCTTGCGTCAACAGTTCATCACGGGAATGCGTGTCCACCACACCTAGATACTCCACATTGCTAGCTGGTATCGGGGTACCCGGCCCAGCAACCAACAACCTAGCGTTGGGCATTACCTGTAACACCCGCGGCCAAGCCGCTAGCAGTGTACGAAACCCTTTTCGCGGTTCGTCGAATCTGCCCACAAACGCCACTATTGGCGATAGCTGCTTGTCAGCCCGGTGTATCACCGACGGCGTAGCGATACCATTACCGATCACGTAAGAGGTGATCCCCGTACGACGTTTCGCTCCTACTGCGGCTGCGGCGGAAACAGCTATCCCGGCTGCTATGTGACGCGACACCGGCACCCGCAGCCAACTCGGGTCACTTCGCTGTGCGTGGAACGTCGCCACTACTGGTTGTTGCGATTTCAACATTGTGGCTAGCCCCAGCAGTGGTACCAACGGCTCGTGTATATGCACGATGTCAAAGCATCCAAGCCGCAACCACTCCAACACTGAGAACATGGCTTGTGCTCCTACGGCTACTCGCGCCACTGATCCGTTATAGGCGAATGCTCGCGCCCGTCCGGCACTCATAACACTGCGCTCCAATCGGTTCGCTTCGGGAGCCAGGACGTACGCTTCATGTCCCTGGGAGCGCAGCCAGCTAGCAAATCCCAACACATGTGTTTGTACTCCGCCCGGTGCGGCCAGAGAATACGGGCAAACGATGCCGATACGCACGAGTAAGCCTTACTTCGCAGCTCGCGGTTCGGCCACCACGCCTGGAAAAAATCGTTGCATAAGGTGCCAATCTATCGGGTTTTGGGAAACGTTTTCACAGAATATGTCAGCGATCTGCTGGCAGGTGGCTCGCAGACCATTTGAGCCGTGTTCTGTCTCAATCGGGCCAATGAACTTCAACTGCATTTGATAATCGACGAAAGTACTGATCGCTACAAAAATAGCCGCCCCAGTTCGTCTGGCTAACAACACCGGGCCGGGTGGCATGGTGACTTCTTTAACCCCAGATGCAGTGTGCCAAATAACCGGTACTCCGCGTCGCGATAAATCACGATCCGCCACCAACGCCACCACGGAACCATTTTTCAAATCAGTGCATAGTCGCTCGAAAGCTCGCGGATCCTGGTGGGGATAGATCGTCATCCCTACCGAGCGGCGAATCACCGAATAAAAAGCAAACTCTTCATCAGGCAGTCGTTCCACTACCGCTGACACGGGGATTCCTTTCGCGCATACCCATGCTCCGGCGAGATCCCAATCCCCCATGTGCGGCAGCGTCACTACAACGCCGCCGTTTTGCCAAGCGGTATGAAACGCTTCATAGCCGCTCATCTCCACGGTGACCCGTTTAAGATTCTGTTCAGCGGTGTACTTCCCAAGCTGCACTGAGCCGATCATGTTCTTAAACCAAGACAACACGCCTGCTTGCACCTCAGCAGCAGTGGGGGGCCGTCCCAGCATCACCTCGGCGTTGAGCGCCCATTGTCGTACCGCTCTATACTGCCGTTTGTACGCTATCCAAGATGCAAATCTAACCAGCGGATGCCAGAGCCAGTTTGGGATACGCGCAGCTATCCGAAGTACTCGCACGAACAGTTTGGGTGAAAGCCCATAACCGCGTTTCTGTTTTGCTTCGTCGCCCACTTTACCGGTGTTCGCTATCGCCGAATCAGTTCTCATCTTGGCGTTTCGCGGCGATACCTCGCTCGGAGCAGAAGCTTTCGTCATAGCCTAACCTACCCAGTTCTCAGCGAGCGCTTGCCTAGCTTCTTCCAACAACTGCGGCAATGCCCTAGTCTGCGCAGTAATCGGCAAAAAGTTAGTGTCTCCAGCCCACCGTGGCACGATGTGTTGGTGCAAGTGCGCTGCGATTCCGGCACCCGCTACCGCACCCTGATTCATCCCAAGATTGAATCCGGCAGGATGCGACACTACCGCCAAAGTACGCATTGCCACCTGCGTCAAAGCGCTAAACTCAGCCGTCTCATCCGCATCCAAAGCGACATACTCAGCGACGTGACGATATGGACATACCAACAAGTGACCGGGAGAATACGGAAACAAGTTCATCACCACAAAAGCCCGTTCCCCACGATGTACTAGCAAACCGGTGGCATCGTCAACGGTAGGCGCAGCACAGAACGGACACGCCGCCGTTGCGCCCGACGTTACTTGGGCTTCCCCGTTGATGTAAGCCATCCGGTACGGTGTCCAGAGTCGTTGAAAAGCATCGGGAACTCTGGCAAACTGCTCGGCTGGCTCTGTGATGTCTGTGTCTATCGCCATCACGCTACTCCTTAACATTTACGTCTGGGCTGTCGGTTCGGCGTTATCACGCGAGTACACCGTCTGGGTGATGCGCGATAGCGCCTCAGCAACCGGCACACCGTTCAACTGCGAACCATCACGGAATCGGAAACTTACGGTGCCAGCACTACGATCTTGTGCACCAGCGATCAACATAAATGGCACTTTCTGCTTAGTTGCAGTGCGTATCTTCTTCTGCATCCGATCATCGGAGTCATCCAACTCAGCACGAATCCCCTGTTGCTTCAACTGCTGAATTATGTCGTTAAGGTAAGCAGCAAACTCATCCGCCACCGGGATGCCAACTAACTGCACCGGAGCTAGCCAGACAGGAAATGCCCCCGCATAATGCTCGGTCAATACACCTAGGAAACGTTCAATAGAGCCAAATTTTGCGGAGTGAATCATAACAGGACGTGTCTGTGAACCGTCAGGGGCGGTGTACTCCAACTGAAAGCGTTCCGGCTGGTTGAAGTCGTATTGAATGGTGGACATCTGCCAAGTGCGTCCGATGGCATCTTTTGCCTGCACGCTGATTTTAGGGCCATAGTAGGCGGCGCCGCCGGGATCAGGAATCAGTTGCAACCCGGTTTCTAACGCCACCTGTTGCAGTACGGCGGTGGCGCTAGCCCAGTCTGCGTCGGAACCGATGAACTTGTCTTTCTTTTTGCCATCCTCATCTCGAGTGGAAAGCTCCAAATAATACTCATTTAACCCGAAGTCACTGAGCAGTTTCAGAATAAAGTTGAGCAGGTGCCGCACCTCATCAGCCGCTTGCGAAGCCATTACATAGGAGTGCGAATCGTCCTGGGTTATCATGCGTACTCTGGTAAGCCCTTGTAACACCCCAGATTTTTCATTGCGATAAACAGTTCCGAACTCAAAAAATCGCAGCGGCAGTTCCCGATAACTACGCCCGCGCGACTTAAAAATCAGGTTGTGCATCGGGCAGTTCATCGCTTTTAGACGATAGTTTTGACCGTCATCCTCCATCGCTGGGAACATTAACTCGGCATAGTACGGCAGATGCCCCGACGTGTAAAACAATCCCTCTTTCGAGATATGCGGAGTGCTGACGTACAAAAATCCGGCATCGATGTGGCGTGCGCGCACATAGTCTTCCATCTGACGTTTGATGATGCCACCTTTAGGATGAATGAGCGGCAAGCCGGAGCCGAGTTCTTCCGGGAAACTGAACAGATCGAGTTCGACCCCGAGTCGTCGATGATCGCGCTTCGCCGCTTCCGCAATCCTGGTTTCATACGCTTGTAAATCTTCCCGAGTAGCCCAAGCGGTGCCATAAACTCGCTGCAAAGTGTCGTTGCGTTGATCGCCTCGCCAGTAAGCGGCGCTGGTTTTGGTGAGCGTGAACGCTTTGAGATAACCCGTATGCGGCACATGGGGGCCACGACAGAGGTCAGACCAAGCGACAGAACCATCCCGACGTACATTGTCATAAAAAGTTAGTTCGCTGCCACCAACTTCGACGGACGCGCCGTCATCCTCGCTGGGGTTGCCTTTGATGGCGATGAGTTCCAGCTTGTACGGCTCGTCCGCCTCTTGGGTTCGGGCTGCGGCTTCGGTGGCCACCCGACGCACAAACCGCTGTCGCTCTTTGACGATGCGCTGCATCCCTTTCTCGATGATTTTAAGGTCATCCGGGGTGAGCGGTTCGCAGCGGAAGTCATAATAGAACCCGTCTGTGATGGGCGGACCGATGCCGAGCTTAGCGTCGGAGAACACCGCCTGCAAAGCCTGCGCAGTGACATGAGCGCAAGAGTGCCTAATGATCGCCAACCCCTCCGGACTATCGGCGGTTATCGGCTCTACTTGATCGCTCTCGGTATACGCGGTGGCTAAATCAACCACCACTGCGTTCAATCGCATAGCCACGATCTCTTGATTATCGCCGAAGCGAGTCAATCCTGTGGGACACTCAGACATTTAATGCCACCTTTCTCACGTATGACATACCCGGTCACACGTAGATAATACCGACCTTCGCATAGTCGGCAACCCTTATATTGTGCCCTATCTAAGCGTTATTCTCATGCGCGGTCTCGTGGCGTGCGTAAGCCACAGTGACCGAGTCGCGAGTAGCGAACAACCTCAGCAGAGCCGAGCGGCACCTCTAAGGCACCACTAAACAACTAGCAAGGTCGTGTTAGCGTCCTAGACGACTAAGCGCCGCAGCTAGGTAGGCTCTGGTGCCGATCTCCAAAGTGGGTTGGATGACAGGCGCGAACAGCGCAGAGTGATTGGCAGGCGCAGTGCTGGGATCGCTAAACCCACCGAGACCCCAGTACACGTACGGGATGCCGAAAGCATCCGGGAGTTGCCCGAAATCCTCTGAGCCGCTGAGTTGTCCTAAATCTTCTACCGCTGCAGCGCCAAAGTGGGCAACGAATGCTTGCCGAATATGTTCAGTCTCACGCTCGTCGTTATCGGTGAGTGGTGTTTGGTCGTAGTAGCAGAACTCCGGTTCGCGTGGACTGCCAGACGCTTGGCACTCCGCACGAATAATGCGCTCAATGGCGGCGTGTAGCGCGGAGCGCACGTCTGCGCTGTAGGAGCGGGTGTTAATGAACAATACTGCCGTATCGCCGATAATGTTCGACTTGGTACCCGCCTGAAGGCTACCGACGGTGACCACCGCAGTAGTGCCAGGTTTCACTTCGCGCGCCACGATACCTTGCAAGCGCAGCACGATAGCCGCTGCCAGCACTACGGGATCAACGCCTTGGTTTGGCATTGAACCGTGGGTACCTTTGCCCCATACGGTGACCCGAATCGAATCGGAAGCACTCATCGTCGGCCCGGGATGCACGGCGACATGTCCAGCTAAGATGCCGAACACATGCTGCCCATAGGCCACGTCGGGTTTTGGAATCGCTGCTACCAAACCAGCATCCACCATGCCTTGCGCTCCGCCAACGGTTTCCTCCGCAGGTTGAAATAGCGGAATAAAAGTACCGCTCCACGCTTCGCGGTGTTTCGCCATCAGTTCAGCAGCGCCTAGCTGTGTGGTGACGTGAACATCATGCCCGCAGGCATGCATCACGCCCACCCGACGACCCTCTTCATCAATATCTGTGAGCGTAGAGGCGTACGGTAATCCCGTAGCTTCGGTAACCGGCAGTGCATCCATATCGGCACGAGTGAGCACCACCGAACCATCGCCGTTGCGCATAACACCGACAACGCCACCGCCGATATGGCGCACCTCATAACCCCATGCCGCCAACTTCTCAGCCACTAGCGCTACTGTTTTCACCTCGCGCCCGGACAACTCCGGCGTTTGATGCAACTGGATATATACCTGTTCCTGCCAGACGGCAGTGCTCGGTAGGTCGGTGAGTAAAGTATCTATCGTTGCCACTGTGGTGTATCTCCAATCTTTTACTGTTTTGTTGCTTTGAGCTTTGCTTTTGAAAAAGTGTTGGTTACTGCGTCACAACGGGTGAAACGAACAACCGAACTAAAAATCGTAAGTTTTTTCAACCGAGCGTGTGTAACTAATCAAAAACATGGCTAATCGGTAACACTTAAGCGTTTACCGGGAGGTGTTTAGCCCACCAGGTAAGGATGTGCTCGAAACGCGCCTTGCGGTGTAATGGACGACCAGAGCGCGACAATTCATGCGTTTCACCAGGGAACACCAACAGTTCAACATCTACGCCCCGCAACTTCAACTCGGTGTAGTAACGCAAAGCTTGCGCTATGGGACATCTGAGGTCTAACTCCGACTGGATAATCAGAGTGGGGGTAACCACCTTGTCCACGTACGTTGTGGGCGACTGCGCGATAGCTCCTGCGGGAGTGCCATGCAGTGGTGCTACGAAGAACCAACCGATGTCGGAACTACCGACAAACGCTGGCGGGTCAAGATAGCCACGCTCCACAATGCCGCCTTTGAAGCGAGTTTCGTGACCTAGTAACCAAGCCGTCATATAACCGCCGTAGGAGCCGCCCATCACTCCCACTCGTTCTGGGTCAAGCCCAGGTACGCTGGCTAGTGCATGGTCAAGAAACGCGATAATGTCTGCGTGGTCGAGGTTGCCGAGATCACCTTTGATGGCTTGGCCGTGTATTTCACCATAACCGGCGGAGCCACGCGGGTTACACATCACCACAGTGTAACCAGCGGCGGACATCACCTGCGCTTCATCGAAAAGGTAGCTACCGTATGAGGCGAACGGGCCGCCATGCACCAGCAACATCACCGGGTTAGATTTGGCTGGATCATAATTTGTGGCTTTAAGAATCCAGCCATGCACTGGATAGCCGTCCGGGCTGGTAGCGATAGTTTCGCTAGCTTTCACCACTCCAGCAAGCGCGCGAAACTCAGCCGAGAAGTCACTTAACGTGTGCGGTGTGACGCTAACATCACTGATTTCATCGAAACTTTCACTAGTAGCGGCAGTGACGACGGTGTGCCCGGCTGCATGGTCGATGGCATGTACCGCAAAAGTGCCGACAGGTCGCGGCAGTTCAGTGACACCAGTGGCGTTCACCAAAAGCGCATGACCGTCACCGCGCACATTGGCGATGCAGTACACCCCTTCGGGGGTGGCGATAGCGTTACCCCCGATATGCCACTTTTCGGCATCGGTGAGCCGGACGGGCACTCCGCCAGCTAGTGGTACTGTCCATACTCCAGGGTTCCGACCAAAGAAATCCTTGCCAGTTGCCCCGTTCTCTTCGCCTATGAGATACACGGTGTCACCATAGGCCGCCACTGCGGTAACACCGATAGCGTTATCGAGTAGTGGTTGATTGATAAGCCGAGGTTCGCCCCCTTCCGCAGCGAGAAAATAGGCGCTGGTGATGAGATCGGCATCTCGGGTGTCGTGATATGCCGACACCACCACTACCCCACCGGTGGCTGGATACAACCCGATGTGATCATGGTCACCGCAGGTAAGTTGCTTAGCATCCGCTAACAACTTCGACGCATACTCGCCTGCCGCTTTCTTTGCTCTTCCAAGCGGTGCAATAACTGGTTCCGCAGTCGGGTCTGGCGTATCGATTGTGAAAACATGCACTCGTTGATCTGCGGTGTAGCCGCGACCGTTCATCTGGAACTGAAAAGCGGTGATGTGTCGCGGATCTTCCGCTGCGGGGCTTACACCGTCAATAGTGCCGTAGCGCCCTTCTTCCGGCACAGCCGCCGTAAAAAATATCCGCTGGCCGTCGAGACCAAAAACAAACTCACTAACCCCCAGCTTTTGATCGGTTACCACCATCGGTTCACCTCCATCGGCAGCGACAACCGCTAGTTGTGGCGGGGTACCCGGCTCGCCGCGCAGGAAAGCAATCAGTTTGCCATCCGGCGACACTTTCGGCGCACTGTCTGCAAAACCGCGCGTGATGCGCAGCGGCGCGCCGCCGGTTAGCGGCACTTTCCAAAGCTGGCCGACGTAAGCATCGGCTGCGAAACTCAAATGTTTCGCGCCGACGACCGCCCAAGCGCCACTAGGATGTAGCGCTGGTTGCGAAAGGGTGTAAAGCTGTTCAAGATGTTCAGGACGCATGTGCGACAGCGTACCCGGATATGGTGACTTTTATTACACTCTGCTCACCTAGTGATACGCCGGTTAATCATGCGTTAAGCATTACGCCACTTGTACGCCGCCTTGATACACCGCCGCTACATGTTCTTTGAGATGTATCAGCTCCGCGCCGTCGGTGAGTTCATAGTCAAGCAGCACCATGTCAGCCAAATATCCGGCAGCCAACTGTCCGATACGTTCCTGCTGTGCCACCAACTTAGCAGCGGTGGCGGTGGTGGCTTTAAGCACCTCAACTAAACTCAACCCGCCGTCATACATCAACCACAACTCCTCTAGGTTGCTGCCATGCGGACCGACACCAGTATCGGTACCCATCGCCACTTTCACTCCAGCGGCTACTGCACGAGCAAAAGCATCACGATGGGTATCCGCCACACGTTTTGCCTTGTCAACCATCAATTTCGGGATCGGCCGCCCCGCCTCAGCTAACCTGGTTACCCATAAAGGTGCGATCAGAGTTGGCACCAAATATGCATCTTTGTCGAGCATCAATTGGATAGTTTCGTCATCAAGAAAAATACCGTGTTCGATGGAACGCACCCCAGCGTTAAGCGCATTCTTAATGCCAACGGTGCCTTGCGCGTGCGCTAACACATAGCTGCCATGTGCCTGTGCTTCCTCGACGATGGCACGAATCTCGGCGAGCGTGAACTGGGAATGCTCTGGAGAATCTGCAGGTGAGAGCACTCCGCCGGTAGTGCAGATTTTTATCTGATCCGCGCCCGCTCGGAACATCCGTCGAGCCACTTTACGGCACTCTTCTGGTCCGTCAGCCACTCCAGATGGTTTGCCGGGATGAGCCACCGCGGTATCTACCCCAGACGGGCAGTAGCTGTCGTTGTGCCCTCCAGTCTGGCTCATAATATTGACCGATATTTTCAAGCGTGGCCCGGCAATGATGCCTTCGGCGATAGCTTGTTTTAATCCGGCATCGCCACCACCAGCGTCGCGAGCTGTGGTTATCCCCAACGCTAGATCGTCGCGCAGATTGCGCACCGCCTCATAGAACGGGTACGAAAACGGCTGCATCACGGACTCCAACATCGCCGCCCCAGAGAAAGTGGAGTGAATGTGACAATCAATAAAGCCCGGAGTGAGTGTTTTACCAGTGCCGTCCACCACAGTAGCATCCGGCAACTGTAACGCACCGCTAGGAACAACTTGCGAGATAGTATCAGCGTCCCAGATGACATCGTGCGGCCCATTGAGGAACTGCTCACCGTCGAACACCCTGGCATGTTTCAAAATCATGGTCATAGCGATAGTTTAGACCAATTACTAACTGCCAGCGCTGGGGGTTTACGGATAACTAAGCTCCAGCGAAATACTGCTTGATCGCACGTCGTAAGTGGAACTTTCCGACCAAGCATGCGCGCTCATCTTCCGTACTGCCCATTTATGCAGCATTAACCAGTGTTTCTTTGACGCGCACCCACCGGCACATAGCCGTCCGCAGTTAGCATTTGGGAAATGGTGTCCCGTAGCAACGTCATCGCCGCATCGAAACTTAAAGTTGAAACATCCAGTGGCTCTCCAAAGCGAATAGCTAAGTTTCGGGAGCGAAAACGATAATTACCAACGATGGTGTACGGGATGATTGGGCAACCCGCCCGTTGCGCCATCGCCACTGCTCCACCTTTGAAAGGCAGTAAAAGCTCTGTGCTAAAGTTGCGCCCGGCTTCGGGAGAAACATTGACGAGATGGCCGTCTTGCAACACTGCAACGGCAGCCTGCAGCGCATCGGTGTTGCGCGTGCGACTAAACACCACCGGGATTGAACCGATAGCCCGGAAGATAAAACCGTACCAACCGTCGAAAAGTTCTTTTTTGGCTAACGTACCAACATAGCGTTTGGTGCAGGCCGCCACCAGCAACGGATCGGCTGCATTAAAGTGGTTGCCAGCTAGTACCGCAGCCCCAGTTACCGGGATATGTTCGGTGTGCAACAACTTTGGTGATACCAGCCAGCGCAGTATGTGCCCCGCTCCGTGTACCATGGCATATGCTCTCATGTTCGCTCCTCACAGTTCCGTCGGCTATCGTAGCGCCATGAACAGGACAGTGTTGGTAACGTCCGGCGGCACAGCCGAACAGATTGACTCAGTTCGTGCGATAACCAACAACGCTTCCGGTTCGCTAGGTGCTCTCACTGCGACCGCTTTCTGTAACCTGTCAGAGGTGGGGAAAGTCTACTATCTCGCTCCACGCTCTGCCAGACAGCCAGCTAGTAATCACAAGCTAGCTTATGTCGAGATCACCAGTAGCGACACTTTGGTGACGGCCATTCGACGCTGTTGTACAGCGCAACCAGTAGACGCGATCATCCATGCAATGGCGGTGAGTGACTACCAGCCCAGTAGCGTAACCACGATAGACGACCTAGCCGCAGCGGTGTATGCTCACTCCCCCACGTTTAACAGCCCCGCCGAGTTAGCGACGGCAATTCGCGCCATAAAAGGCTTTGAACGCAATCGAAAGATCAGTTCAACGGCGGGCGATTTGGTTATTATCACCGCGCCCACTCAGAAAGTGATCGCTTTGTTGCGTCCCTTGGCACCACAGGCGGTAATAGTCGGCTTCAAGCTGTTGACTGGCGTATCCCATAGCGAGTTGTTGCAGGCAGCTAACGGAGTACTTAGCAAAAATGACTGCAATTATGTACTCGCCAACGACACCGCAGATATTAGCTCCACTTGCCATGTCGGTTATCTAATTGACCGGCACGGCAGTGAACAACGTTTTGAGACGAAAGAACATATCGCCACCGGTTTGGTGGCTGCTACTCGCAAATTATGGAAGGAAGGTAGCGCAATATGAGCAGGATTCTATTAGGGGTTACTGGTTCGATCGCCGCCTACAAGGCTGCAGATTTAACGCACCGCCTCACTAAAGACGGACATCTTGTGGACGTAGTGTTAACGAAAGCCGCCGCCGAGTTCATCACCCCACTCACGCTACACACCTTGTCGTCTCGTCCGGTTTACTCGCATAACCAGTTCGCAGACAACTATGACGACGTTCGTCACATCGCCCTAGCCCGCGACGCTGATGTGGCTATCATCGCCCCTGCGAGCGCCAACATCATCGGCAAGCTGGCATCCGGTATCGCAGATGATTATCTGACAACGGTGTTCACAGCACTTCGCACTCAGGCACGTCTCATCGCTCCAGCAATGAACACTTTCATGTACGAAAACCCCATTGTGCAAGAAAACCTTGCCAAACTCATCTCGTATGGTTTTGAGTTGATTGAACCAACTGAGGCTTTGCTGGCGTGTGGCGACATCGGTAAAGGCGCGTTGCCTGCGGTAGATGTGCTATTGCAACGCATCTACGCCCGATTGTGAATCGTCTGCGAGCACCCGCAAACTTAACCTATGACATCCATGTTGCTCTCCGGTTGAACAAAAAGTGGCCGACAATGCCTTAGGATGGCAGGAGAAGCCACCGCCCGACTGAAAGCCGAAGTAGGAGTCCCCCGTGCCCGATAGCGCAACGCAGCGTCCCTGGTTGAAGTATTACTCAGATATGCCAGCCGATATTAATGTGCCGCAGATCAATTTGTACGAGATGTTCGCCGCATCTGCCGCTAAACATCCAGACAACAATGCCATCGCTTTTATGGGAACTGTGATCACTTACCGGCAACTGCTCGCCGAAATTGATAACTGTGCGGCGGCTTTTGCAGCGCTTGGCGCGCAAGCCGGGGATTCCGCCACCTTGGTACTTCCCAACATCCCCAATACGCCCATTCTGTTTTACGCGCTGAATAAGTTAGGAGTTCGGACGGCGCTAGCTCATCCGCTCTCCAGCGCCCCAGAACTCGCTCATTATCTTGAAGTTACCGGTAGCAAATGGGCAGTCACGGTTGACATGTTTTATGAGAAGTTCCGTGAAGCTGTCGGCGGTTCTGACGTTGAAAAGTTAATCATCACCCATATCCCCGATTATCTGAGTCCACTGCTCAAGGCTGGTTTCAAAGTCACTAAAGGCCGCAAAATAGCCGCCGTCCCTAAAACCGACGAACTGGTTATCGCCTGGAAAGACTTTTTAGCGGGTGCCCCGAAAGTCGCTGCAACGGCCGTTCCATACCGTCGCCCCCAACGCCCCGAAGACGGTGCTGTGGTGCTCTTCTCGGGCGGCACTACCGCGTTGCCGAAAGGGATTGAACTCTCTAGCTTCGCTTTCAATGCGCTGTATGAATCGGTGCATCTCATGACGGGACTCAGCGAAACAGATTCCGTGTTGACGATCATGCCACTGTTCCACGGCTTTGGGTTGGGGTTGTGTATTCATACCACGCTATCCACTGGAGCGCTATCGATTCTGGTGCCAGAAGTGAACGCTAAAAGTTACATCGACAACCTATTGAAATATCATCCAACGTTCATCCCCGGTGTCCCCACACTGTTTGAATCACTGTTGCGCCACCCCGGGCTTGACAAGGTGCGTTTCGATAATCTGGTGGGTGCCTACTCCGGCGGTGACTCACTAACGGCTGATCTTAAACGCCGTTTCGATGCTCGCATTAAAGCGCAAGGTTCCCAAGTGGAGTTGTTAGAGGGATACGGTCTCACCGAAACTGTCACCGTCTGCGTATTAAGTCCGCAGCATAACTATCGCGATAACTCGATGGGTATCCCGCAGCCCGGAATGCTAGTAAAAATCGTGGCTCCCGACACTTCAGACGAGTTACCGTATGGCGAAACTGGCGAGATTTGCGTCACCGGACCCACATTGATGAATCGTTATCTGGGCGATCCGGAGGCTACTGCGAACACGCTACGCACGCATCCTGACACTTTAGTATGGTGTCACACTGGTGACATCGGCTCAATGGATTCCGACGGTTATCTTTACTTCATCAATCGTTTGAAGCGCATCATCAAGGTGAGCGGTGTCGCGGTGTATCCGATGCAGGTGGAGCAGGTGCTAGAGGATCATCCGCTAGTTGATCGCGCCTGTGTGATCGGCGTTCCCGACGATTACCAGATGGCTAGAGTGCGCGCTTATGTAATCCCTGCCGCTGGAGTGGTTGCGGACGAAGCCGCCAAGGAGTTGTTGCTAACACACTGCCAGCAACAACTCAACCGGTGGTCAACCCCCCGAGAACTACAGTTCCGTGACGATCTACCCCGAACCTTGGTTGGCAAGATCGACTACCGTGCACTAGAGCGAGAAGCTGCTGGCGAAGTTGATACCGCCGCGTCATAGCTCACTGGCACACAAAAACGAGAAGCTACTGGCGTATCACTGAACACCTCCCACTCCTGATCTGCCTTAATTCAACGGAATCTGATAAATGCGGCTAACAGTCCACCGCCACTCTGTGTTAGACATAACAGGTGCTTAATATCACTTACCCGTTGAGCGAACGAACTCTCGATAATGGTTTGCGTGTCATCATTAACTCTGACCTTAGCGCCCCTGCGGTGGCTGTCAACCTGTGGTACGCGGTCGGTTCGGGGGATGAACAGCCAACTGCTAGCGGGTTTGCGCACCTTTTCGAGCATTTAATGTTCTCCGGCACCGCGCAAGTAGCCGCAGGTGAACATTTAGCGGCCATAGAAGCAGTCGGCGGGCAGGTGAATGCCACCACGAATATGGATCGCACCAACTATTTTGAGACAGTACCGCCCCATGCCGTGGAGTTAGCGTTGTGGTTAGAAGCCGAACGCATGAGATCGCTCGCGGTGACCAGTAGCAACCTTGATACGCAACGCGAAGTGGTAAAGGAAGAGAAAAGGCAGCGCATCGACAACGTGCCCTACGGTGACCTATTCGGGTTACTTTTGCGGCATAACTTCCCAACAAATCACCCTTACGGCCATGACACCATCGGAGAAATGGCGGATTTAGACGCAGCATCCATCGATATGGTGCGCGAATTCTACGAACGCTGGTATCGTCCCGATAACGCCACTTTGGTACTGTGCGGTGCCATCAGCGCCGCTGACGGCTTCCGACTGGCTGATCATTACTTCGCAGCAGTGCGCAACCCGGCTACCCCACGCGGAGTTCGAAAAAACACCGGAGTGCTGCCCCCCCATGAGAACGTGCCGCACGCTACCGTAGAGCGCGCTGTGCCATTACCTGATCTATCGCTCAGTTGGCGAGTACCTCCCATCGGCACTCCGGACGATTCCGTATTGGATGTCATCGCGGCTTTGCTCACAGCAGGGCAATCGGGACGGTTGTACCGCACCTTGGTACGGGAACACCAAGTAGCGGACTCCATAGCAACTTTCGGTTTAGGATTAGCACGCGGTGGATCACTGTTCGTCATCAGCGGACGACCTCGACCCAACCACAGCACCACCGAAATGACGGACATGATACTGAACCAACTAAATGATCTGGCCACAAACGGGCCTCGGGAAAACGAATTGGAACGAGTGTTGGCAAACGTCGAACGTGTCGCATTCACTTCACTTGCTCCGGTAGATGAGCGTGCTGATGCTATCAATGCGGCTGCGTTGCTGCTAGGCGATCCGGCGCGGGTGAACAGTCGGCTGACTGAGGTGATGCAGGTAAGTGCCGCTGACGTATCCCGGGTAGCCGCCACCTGGTTGGCTCCCGAACATCGCGCAGTGTTTATGTGTCTAGCCACCGAAGCGTCTCCTTATGCGTCAGCTATGCTCGCGCCACAAGTTGCTACGAAAGTGGAAACCCATCCAGCCCAACAGGAGACGATATGAGTAACGTCATCTCAGCAAGCGCTGCTAATCGTCGTCCTAAAATCGGTCGACCTGCCCTTTGGCACTTTCCATCTCATCAAGAATGGCAACTTGACAACGGGTTAAGAGTATGGACGTTCGATTTACCTGGTCAGGCAGTGCTATCCGCAGACGTGATTTTGGACATAGCGTTAGCGGTTGAACCGCGCGAACTAGAAGGAGTGGCATCCTTAAGCGCCGACATCGCCGACGAAGGCACTCTGCAACATCCTGGCGAAGAGTTCATCGAAAAAGCTGAGTCAGCCGGAGTGCAGTTCACTGCCCAAGCTGCGTATCAGAGCACTCGGTTAGGGGTGGATGTGAGCGTTGATCGACTAGAGACGGCACTCACACTGCTCAGTGAAGCGTTGCAGTACCCGCGCTACGACCCGGTCGATGTGGCGCGTCATGTGGCTGATGAGTTCACCAACTTGGCCGACATGGCATCCAACCCATTTGCAAAAACAGCGAATGCCCTGCGAGCCGCCCTATTCCCGAGCAGTTGGCGTGAATCCCGACGTCCCGCCGGCGATCAGCAGACACTCGCCCGGATTGATGCCGCCGCACTGCATACTTTCCATGACAGTTACTACTCGCCTGAATGTGCCACTTTGATTGTGGCTGGCCAACTTCCGGAAAACGTTGCAACTTTGCTGCAACGCACTTTAGGTAGCTGGGAACCACTGCCCAGTCATGCGCTGCGCACATCATCTTTACCACTAGCCACATCACCACGTAACGTCTGGGTGGTAGATCATCCCGGCGCGGTGCAGAACGCGGTATACGTCTCTTGTCTCACCCCTACCAGAGGTCATGCTGATCTGGAATCGTTGCAAATTGGGGCTATCGCTATGGGGGGTTCTTTCTTATCACGTCTCAACGCAGTGTTACGTGAGGAGCGCGGCTACACATATGGAGCTGGCTGCTCGGTGGTGCCACTGCGACATATCGGCAATTTCACTGCTCATGCCCGCTGCCGCAACGATGCGCTACAACCTCTACTGGCCGAACTGCTGGAACTGTTGTGCGTGTCCACACAGCCTTTCACTTCCGCTGAGATCGACAACGCTATTGACTACGCCATCGGAGTAGCTCCATTGGCTTACGACACCGCCGAAGCCATCGCCACTCAGGCAGGCGGATTCGTGGCGGCTGGGATGGAACCGGAGTGGTTCGATTTGCATCAAGAGGCTTGTCTACGAGTGACACCAGCTACCGCCACTGCTGCTTTCACCCGTTGGATCAACCCCGACCAACTGCAGATAGTGGTAGGTGGTGATGCCGCCAGTTTGGTACCTAAATTGGACGCTCTCGGGTTACATCCCAATGTGGTAGATGCTTTCGGTCAGCTAATCGGTTGACCAAAAAAGCAAATCACCTAGTTCAACCAACAAACATCTAAAAATATTTCAACTATGAAAATACCTTTTTGTCGTACTTGCGCGTTTACAGCTAACTTAATCGCGCTAAAGCGGCAGCTATACGTTCTCGGGCAGCCGTCAACTGCGTTTGGTACCCCGCTAGGTCGCCAGCTTGTAACGCTACGTCCGCTGCTTTGAAGAAACTTTCCGCTTCGGCCAACAGCGCTTTAACTGCTGCGTCGCTCGAACTATCCGGATCGGTGGGTTCAACTGGAATCACCGGGTCGCTCGGATCGGTCGTCTTATCCTCTCCCGTGCTCGCACCAGAATCACCCTTGAACACCGTGTCTAGCGCTTCTTGCAAAGTGTCGCCGATACCGATATGTTCACCGAAACGCACCACCACGAACCGCAACACCGGGTACGAACCTGATGCCGAAGAAGACTCATTTTTACGCTGGGTATAGATTGGCTCAACGTAGATCAATCCACCGCCGATGGGAAGTGTCAACAGATTTCCGTAGATCGCTTGAGCGCTACCTTGTTTCGTATACGGCAGTAGCCGGTCGGCAACAGTTTGGTCAGTGGTGATGGCGTTGAACGTCTGCCCCGGCCCAGCGATCTGTTGCGTATCTGAGAGTTTTAGCACCCGGAGTCGTCCATAATCGGGGCTGGATGCGTCGGCAACCACCGCAAGGTATGCCCCTAGATTTTCGCGATCACGCGGCACATACACTGCAGTTTGCGAGAACACCGGCTGATCGTCTCCTGGCCATTTGATCGACAGGTAGTAAGGCGGCTCTTTCACTCCGGCGTTACTCGATCTAGGATCGCTCGGCACCTGCCACAGATCAGACTGTTGATACCAAGTATCCGGGTTCTGGGTATGATAGCGACCCAACACCTGCCGCTGTACCTGAAAAATGCCCTGCGGGTATCGCAGATGCTGTAACAGTTCCGCACTGATGGCTGATTTAGGTTGCACCAAATCTGGGAATACTTGCATCCAAGTAGCAAGAAGTGGGTCGGTTTCATCCCACGCATATAGCGTCACCGTGCCGTCTAAAGCGTCCACTGTAGCTTTCACGCTGTTACGAATGTAGTTAACGGGTGTTGCGCTATCTAGGTACACATGCTGCGAATTGGGATACTCCGCTGAAGTGGTGTAAGCGTCAACAATCCACACCACCCGAGAATCCACTATCGCTGGGAATGGGTTCTGATCGATGGTCAACCACGGAGCTATCTTGGCCACCCGCGCACTTGGCACTCGATCAAACAAAATGACAGATTCGTCATTTACTCGATCGGATAACAACAAGTTGAGATCAGTGAACTTCAATGCAAATAACAACCGGTTCAACAATCCGCCGATAGCCACTCCGCCGTTGCCAGCATAGGTGTTTCGGGTTTCTGCTCCTTCAGTACCCCCGCCGGGAGTGTCCAGTTCGACAGGTGCAGCATCATCTGGCGCGCCCACGATGGCGTACTCTGTGGTACGTTCCCCAAAATAGATACGCGCTTGATGTTCGGCGAGCGCTCCAGTGGGAGGAATATCTCCAACGATCCACGCTGGCTCACCGCTGGCCTGACGACGGTTACCGTACGCCGCAACCATCGCATAACCGTGGGTATACACCGTATGTAGGTTATTCCACGACTGATCGGGGATGCTCGCCATATCGATTTCACGAGCGGCGATGATAGCGTCGGTCATCTGGCCATCAATACGATAGCGGTCTACGTCAAGTACGGTAGGGAAAGAGTAATATCCTCTCACCTGCTGCAACTGTTCAAACGCTGGAGCGATCACCTCAGGATCCATCAGCCGGATTCCTGGCAACGCTTCAGCGTCAGCGCGCAACTGCCCTGCTGAAACATTAGTTTCAGCAGAATACGAAGTTATCTCCACATCATCAATGCCATAAGCTTGCCTAGTCGCTGCGATGTGCTGGGTGATATAGGACGCTTCAACGATCGGTTCATCCGGTTTGACGGAGAACCGCTGCACGATAGCGGGATAAACAGTGGAAACGATGAGGCTTGATACCACCAATAATGCGATAGCGGAAACCGCCACCGGCCAACGTCTGAGAACTGCATTGAGTACAAAAACTGCGGCGCAGATGAAAGAGATGACGGCCACCACTAAAGCCGCCGTGATACGCGAGTGGTCGTCCGTGTAGCCAACTCCAGTGAACAGCGCGTCGTTGTCTGACGTGGCAAAACCATAGCGACTCAACAAGCGCTGCACCCCGTACACCACCAAGATCAGCGCAATAGTGATAGAAAGTTGTCCTTGAGAAGCTTTAGTGAGTGGATTGCTGAGTGAGAACTCTGGAGTGAACGTGCCTATACCTTGACCGGCTCGCACCTTGATAGGTGGGTTTTCTTGAGAACCATTGATGGCGTGTATTACCACCGCCACAATGCCCCCCACCACTAAGGCGGTCATCAGATAACCTAATACCAGTTGCCACCACGGTAACGTGAAGATATAGAACCCAAAATCTTTACCGAAATATGGGTCAACGGTGCCAAATGGTTGTTGGTTGCGCCAACTCAGAAATGTGTTCACCTGATCTGATGCCCCGGAACCTATTACCACACCTGCTGCCAGTGCTACCGCCAACACTATGGTAAGTTGACTAAGCCCCACAGGATGCTGCGAATTTTTTGCAGCAGGCCGCAGTTTAAGCGCTACAAACCCTGATATGGCGATAATTACTGCCACCAGTGCGGCGAAAGCGACGAACAACCCGACGGCGGTGAGCAACCGAGTGGTATAAACCTGCTGTTGACCTAAACTGCGGTACCACAACCATTCGGTGTAGACATGGGTGAGGAACGCCACGCTGCCCACCACAAGCGCCAGCGCTATGGAGACGATGATAAGTACTCGCTGCGCCCGGGTAAGAGATATTTGATTCACTGGTTTTCCTTATCACTCGAAAAGCATCGCGGGGTACAAATTATGCTGCGGTAGTGCAGCGCTAAAGAGAGCCTGTTGACACTCAGACGCTCGCTTAAATCGTTCCACTGGTAATACATAGTCAATCATCATCTCTAATCAGTTATGCAATCTCGCAGCTTGGCACTTCAGCTTCCGGATTATCACGCAAAGCCCGCAGACTGGCGACAGCATCTGAGAAGTTGGTCACTTTGATAACTTTCAACCCGTGGGTGATGCCGTTAGCAATATCCTGACAGTTCGCAGATGGTAACAGAAACAAGGTAGCGCCGGCACTAGCGGCAGCTCGCAATTTTTCCGATAAACCATTAGCTGCGGAAACCGCACCCGACACGTCCAATACTCCCGTACCTGCAATAATTCGATCTGCAACCAAATCATCTGCGCTCAGATAGTCATAGACACCAATAGCTAGCAGTAAACCTGCGGCGTTGGTGATACCTCTTGGCTCCAAATCGAAAGTGATCTCGGGTTCAAATCGGTAGTTATCTTCCACTCGAATACCGATACGAGCACGCTTCTGGTCATTCGATATTACGGCTGGCACCCCAACCGCTACTTCAGTCTCGCCACGTTCCACCTGCAATCGAACCAGACTACCGGCTTCATG